>CAKSGI010000012.1 GCA_934454005.1 uncultured Eubacteriales bacterium
CTCAATAGCTCAGTCGGTAGAGCATGCGGCTGTTAACCGCAGGGTCGTTGGTTCGAGTCCAACTTGGGGAGCCAAAAGCCCCTCATTCATTGAGGGGTTTTGTTATTTTCTCGATAGTTTAGAAATTTAAGTTGACTTCAGTTTTTTATCAAAAATTCGTTTACAACCGTTATAAAACGTGTAAACCTGAAAATATATAGAGTTTTAATTGCTAAAAATGGCGACAATATTATATTAAGAGGATATCTGTATTCTTAGAATTATATTTAAAGTCACTAAAATTGTTATAATAGTAAACAAAAGACTAGAAAACAAATTTAAAAGTAACTAAAGAATGGAAAAGTATTTAGAATGACATTGTAAAGTGGCAGTATATTTATCTATATCGAAGTTTATGTATTCAACTGTATAGAAAAGGGGATTCCTGTTATGAAAGTAAGAATATATACCGAAATAAGATACATTTTGATAACTTGAATTTGTTGTTATCCAAAAATGAAATTTTGCTTTTGGTGCCAGATCTGTTATATTCTGTATTTTATTTTTTATCAATTACAATATTGTATTTTGCTGTTTGTTGCGGATTTAATTGTTACAAATGTTACCAGATAAGTTCTGTTTTTTATCCTTGATGTATCTATATAATTTATCCATTTCTATCATCCAAAGTTTTTTGTTATTTAAGGATAAGGTTGAAACAGTTTTATACGAGTTTGAACTAACTATATTTTCTCATTGATTAAGGTATTCTGCTCAATTTGTAGAGTAAAGTTAGTGTGTTATTTATTTATCAGGATGCCAACATTATATATAGCTTTTATAGGTACTATGACCTTTTAAATAAGATTTAATGTTTATCTTTTCTTACTAAAAATATTAGTAGTTAAATCATATAATAGTCGTATAGAAAAAATATAAATTATTTTTTGGGATATATTTTGTGTTATAATCGTATATTATATTTTTTTATTAAATAATTCAATATAGGTTATTCCTCTGTTATATAATTAAAATATTAAATTGAAATTAGTAGATAGGTGAATATTATGAAAATTGCATTTTTAGATAGGGATGGAACCATTATGCATGACTATCCGGATAATGTATGGAGTAGAATTGAAACACCTAATTTTTTTAGTGATACATTTAGCGCATTAAAAAATATTCAAGATAAAGGATATAAAATAATCGTAATAACTAACCAATATATTATTGGAGAAAAAATCATAACTAAGGAAAAATATAAAAACTTTACAACCTTATATATAGAAATTTTAAAAAAACATTACATAGATATATTTGATATTTTTTATTGTCCTCATCCAAGAGAAATGAATTGTAAATGCTGTAAACCTAATACTGGAATGATTAAAGAGGCTATAAATAAACACAATAATATAGAAATTTCTAAATCTTTTCTTGCTGGAGATTCTAAATGTGATGAAAACTTGGCAAAATCCTTAAATATTAATTTTTTTAATGTTAACTATCAAAATTTAAAAAAACCAATTACCAAATTATCGGACATAATTCCATATATTTAAAATGTAAAGTACATTTTGGAATTGTATAACTCAATTGTTATCGTTAGAAATAATATCATATTGAAGCAAATAAACGGTATTAATTTTTGTAATGAACATACCAACTTTTCTGCAAGCTACGCATTTTAGCAACTTGATAAATCTGAGATAATCGAGTTTTTCAAATTTATTTTTTTATTTGATCCTAACTTCAGGTATGAAACAAATTACATCAGTAAGTATTCTTTTGTCTTATTCGTTGGTAATCACGATAGCAGTATTATCTTTTGATATTATTAGATTCACGTTGACGAAAAATTTACCACTTGTCCAATTGATTTTATTGATTATGTAAATTTTGTAAGTTTTTAATCTCGATAAAAATTTCTGTTTTTGCACTTTAATAAATAATATTGCAACGTTTTATAAGCAAATTTTCTTTTATTGATTCAATCGAAATTTATTATTCGTTTTTTAATGAAGTCTTCCAAAATCTCGCAAATTTCAAAAGTGATAAGATTTATGTGTTTTAAAATTGTGCTGTCTAAAATAGAAGTAGAGCGTTTAAGACAGATGTACATGGTTTAGCATTACGTTTTTTATAATAGAAATGGCTATATTATGTCTCAATATAGTAACTTTAATATAGCCATTTTTAATAGTTTTTATTTTTTTAATTCTTGTTTTGTATTTTTGGTATTTAAATACATTATTAATTGATTAGCCGCAATAGCACCATCAGATGCCGCTGTGACTATCTGACGTAAAGGTTTATCTCTGCAATCGCCAACAACATAAACTGCTTCAATATTAGTTTTACAGTTTTCATCGGATTTAAAGTATCCATACTCAGTGACTTCTACTTGATCTGCAAATATTTTATTATTAGGTTCATATCCTATTGCAATAAACGCACCATCTATTGGAAAAATATTTGATTCTTGGGTATTTATATCTTTTATTCTTGCAGCGCTAACTCTATTTTCTCCAATAATTTCTTCTAATACATGTTCCATTTTTATTTCTATATTAGGCTTACTTAAAACAGAATCAACTAGAGTTTTTTCTCCTTTAAAATAAGATTTTCTTACAACAATGATTACTCTATTACATATATTCGAAAGAAATAGTGCATCTTCTAATGCAGTGTTACCTCCCCCGACTATAAGTACATCTTTATTTTTGTAAAATGAACCATCACAAGTAGCGCAATAAGAAACACCATGGCCAATTAATTTTTCTTCACCTTTACATCCCAATTTTTTTCTTTGAATACCAACGGCAATGATCACAGATTTACATTCATACGTATTTTTTTCAGATTTTAATATCTTTATAGAATCTTTTAATTTTACATTCTTTATTTCGTCATATATAAATTTGCATCCTAGATTTTTAACTTGTTCATAAGTAGACATTGCAAGTTCTGGTCCACTTATTTTACTAAAGCCAGGATAGTTTTCAATTTCATTTGTTATAGAAATTTGGCCACCTTGTACACTTTTCTCTATTATAGCTACATTAAGTCCAGCTCGTAAACAATAAATAGCCGCTGTCATGCCGGATATTCCGGCACCTATTATTAAGACATCATACAATATTTATGCACCTCTTAATGAGATATTAGTTTTTAATCATTTCTATAATTTTTTCTTTTGCCGCAATTCCAACAGAAGTCTTTTTAGGGATACCGTCTTTAAACATTATTATTGTTGGAACAGACATAATGTCATATTTCTGAGATATATCTGGATTTTCATCAATGTTTATTTTTAGAACAGTAACTTCATTCTTATACTCATTTGCAATCTCTTCAAGAATTGGAGCCATAATTTTGCAGGGTGTACACCAGTCAGCAAAAAAATCTACTAATACTGGATTTTTTGATTTTGAAATCTTATCTTCAAACGTTTGTTTATTTACTAATAAACTCATAAAATTATTCCTCCTATAAAAATATATAATTTAGTTTTTTCTTAATAGTTTTAAATATGCAAATAAAAATATAGTTATGATTATATTATATGTATATATATTATTTTCTTGAACCTTTATATTATTAGCACTCTTCAAATTCCCAATAAGAATCCATATTATCTGGGTTGAATACTGTGCTATAAACAGCCG
Organism: uncultured Eubacteriales bacterium; assembly: GCA_934454005.1. Next base: position 3,651 of record CAKSGI010000012.1, read on the forward strand.
TATTTTGTTCTTTACTTGACTCTCTCACATTTAAAGATTCTGTGTATTTAGAGAATCCGGTCATAATTCTGAAATATCCATTTTCGCACAGGACTGGTTTAAAATAGTTAGATAAATTTTTAAATAAATAGCCCGAGAGTTTAATATCAGTAAATCTAAACAATTTTAAATTCCATTTTACTCCCAATACCATTGATCTGGATGATATTGGTCTAAATGTAAACGATCCATCAAACCTTTTGTGTAATTCAAATTTTTGACAATCACTTCCACAAAAATAATCTTGTACTAAACTTTTATTCGAAATAGTCATATACATAGATGAGTTTACATTTTTTATATAATAGATTTTCCCGTCCACTAAATATGATGGTGTTTCTGAGGAAGAATTTATATCATTATAAAACTTATTTAGCAATGCAGCGGTAAGTTTTTCAGCTATAGGTACAGTATTTTCTATAGATATATCATAAAGCTCAGGATTATTACTATACGCTTCTAGTTCATATTTACTTGATTGTTCACACAAATCATTTAGAATAACAGAAAACGGATTATTTATAACATAATCATACTTATCAACAGCAGTAGTAGCAATAAATTTATCAGAATTTTTTGTTATATAATCTTCATATGCTTTATGAGGATTTTTATTATCAAATATAGAGTAATTCATATTTGTAGAGTGAGCAGTACAGCTAATGTCAGAAAGGTAGTGTATTGCCTTACCTAAAGAGTTAAAAGACCTTTTTTGATCTTCGCTAAAATACATATTTATTGCGGTACTATAATGTTCCTCAAACGCTGTACGAGCACTTCTAGAATAACTATCTTTAGAATTTTTGAAATATTTGCCATTATCTGATGAAGTATTTGAATATAAATAATAATGAGCTCCAGGATTTGATTCATCTATGTCAGGTTGAATTGTCCCAACTAATATGCTATTAAAATATGGACTATTTTGAAAAAATTTATAAACATCTTGTTTTTGATCATTTTCTAATATTTTCATTGCATGTTTAAATATTTTACTGTGTGTTGGACAAGCATATGCGTCAACATTTATAGAAGATACAGTTATAAATATCGCTAAAACAGAAAGAATAGATAATAATTTTCTTATGTATATTTTTTTCATATATTAATCCTTTCATAACAGTTAAATTCAAATTTACTTTAATATGATATCTAGTAAATGTTAACCTGATATGAACAAAAGCTGTGCTTTTTAATTACACAGCTTTTAAGGATTATCATTATTTTTAATTTTAATAATTTTTTGCTTCTAATTGAAAATAAGATTGAGGATGAGAGCAAACAGGGCATACAGCTGGAGCCTCTACTGCTACATGTATATGGCCACAGTTTGCACATTTCCACACAACTACATTATCTTTTTTAAATACTTTACCATCTCTAATATTTTTTAATAGCGCTTCATATCTTTCGTGATGCTCTTTTTCTATTTTTGCAACTGCTTCAAATAAAAAAGCAATGTCTCTAAATCCTTCTTCTTTGGCTTCTTGTGCAAACACTTTATACATTTCTGTCCATTCATATTTTTCGCCTTCTGCAGCGGATACTAAGTTTTCTTCTGTGTTGCTAATTCCGTTTAATAATTTAAACCATATTTTGGCATGCGCTTTTTCATTTGCAGCTGTTTCTAAAAATATTTCTGATATTTGATTATATCCTTCTTTTTTTGCTTTAGATGCAAAATAAGTGTATTTATTTCTAGCCTGAGATTCTCCTGCGAATGCAGCTTGTAGATTTTTCTCAGTTTTCGATCCCTTTAATTCCATAATTGAATTACCTCCTAGAATAAATTATTGTTTAATATTATCATTTAATAACATTTTAGTCAATATTTTTTTAAAATTAAAATTAGGTTTTTATTTATTTTAAAATGCTTAAAAACATTTGGTATATCTAATAATCATCTTTTTTAGCTACATAAGTCTTCTATTAATTTGTTTAATTCTTCTTTATTATTAGTTATTATTCCGCTTTCTAAACTTTTTTGATCATTATATGGAAGCGTATTTACTGGAATCTCAAAAACCCTAAATGGTTTGGGAGAATTAGGCTCAAATACCGCAATATTCCCGTTGAAGTTTTTCACAATATATGTTAAACTTGGACAAGACTCAGGTTCTGATGGTTCAGTTGCATCAGATTTATTTAAATTAGGCAAAACTGCAAATGAAAAAATCATACAAATTGCTACAAAACAGATTGTAGATATAATTAATTTTTTCAATATTAATCACCTCTAATAATCAATCAATTGTAAAAACTATTATTATTATCTGCAAAAATGGCATAATTATTCAGTTTTGAAAAATATTAAAAATTGTTACAAGGTTTGACTTTAATCGAGTTTTTTATTATAATCATAAAGTGTAACTTTAATATTTTAGATTTCAGGGAGGAATCCTTTAGGATGAAAAAAACAAATATAAATAAATATAAAGGAGAATTTTATAAAAAGTCTTACAATAGTACTAATGACAACAATTCTGCTACAAAAGTTGGATTAGCAAAGAACGTTATAAAGTTAATTTTAAAATTTTTATTAACAATTACTACTGTATTGGTTATAACTGGATTGGTAGTTACAGTTTCGCTTACTATATATATCCTGAGCCTATCTTCTGATGAAATAGATTTTGATATAACTGCTACCCGTTTACACTTGACCAGTAAAGTATATATAAACGATGAAAACGGGGTTCCCCAAGAATATAGTAGTTTTCATAGTATAGAAAACAGAGTTTGGGTTGACTTTGATAAAATTCCTTTAAATATGAAAAATGCAGTAATAGCAATTGAAGATAAACGTTTTTATGAACATAATGGTATAGACCTTGTAAGAACATCTGGAGCAATTTTTGGTTTATTAACTGGCAGAAATAATTATGGGGGTTCAACTATTACACAGCAATTAATCAAAAATTTAACTGACGATAATGAAGTCAGCCTTACAAGAAAACTTAGAGAAATATTTAGGGCAATTAATTTTGAAAAAAAATATTCAAAAGATGAAATACTAGAAGCATATTTGAATGTCGTTAACTTTGGAAATGGATGTAGAGGTGTTCAATCTGCAGCAAACACGTACTTTGGTAAAAATATAAATGAATGTGATATAGCTCAATGTGCAGCTATTGCAGGTATTACTCAAAATCCATCTGCATTTAATCCTCTCATTTACCCAGAAAACAATAAAAAAAGAAGAGACACTGTCTTGTTAGAAATGTATAATCAAGAAATGATTTCTTACGATGAGTATAAAAAGGCTATCGAAGAATCTAATAATATGACATTCTCTAAATCAAGCAATAACGAAGTGGAAAGCAGTGAAAAAACTGAATATAGAAATTGGTATATAGATACCCTATACAGTGATGTACATAGAGATTTGGTAGAACGTTTAGGCATTAGTGAGACAGCAGCTACAGATATGATTTTAACTCAAGGACTAAAAATTTATTGCTGTATGGATAAAAATGCCCAAGAGATAGCAGAAAATGTGGCAAAAGGTACTGATGTGGTTCCTAATGATGATGAACTTCAATTAGGATATTTTATGATGGACTTTAACGGAAGGGTACTCGCAGTTGTCGGTGGTAAAGGAGAAAAGGAAGGCGATCTATTATTTAACATGGCTACTGATGCTGTTAGGCAGCCTGGATCTGCAATAAAACCTGTAGGTGTATATGCTCCGGCAATAGATTTAGGACTATTAAATTACTCTTCTATACTTAAGGATGAACCGATAACCGAAATAAATGGAGCACCTTGGCCTAGAAACTCTTACGGATCATATAATGGCAATATGTCTATTCAAGCTGCTATTCAGTACTCATCAAATGCAGCAGCTGTACAAGCCTTGGCTAAATTAACGCCTCAAAAAAGCGGTGAATTTCTTAAAAACAAATTACATTTTTCAACTTTAGAACCCGAGGATTCTCAAGGATATTCTGCTTACGCAACTGGAGGAATGACTAGAGGTGTTACTGTTAGAGAGTTAACTGCCTCGTTCCAAATATTTGGGAATGGAGGAAAATATTATAAACCTTATACGTATTCAAAAGTAGAAGACAGAAATGGAAAAGTGTTGTTAGATAACGAAAACGTTGCACCAACCCAAGCTATTAGTTCTCAAACAGCAACTGTAATGAATAAACTATTAAGAACAGTTGTCACTTCTGGAACGGGTACACATGCGAATATTTCTGGTTGGGATATAATAGGCAAAACCGGTACAACTGATGATATTTACGACAGCTGGTTTGTAGGAGAATCTCCTTATGCCGTTGCAGGAGTTTGGATTGGGTATGAAACTCCAAGAACTGTTACATATTACACTGCAGCTAAAAATATTTGGAAAGCGATTATGAGCCAATATTTAGCAGACAAACCTAATAAGGATTTCAGTTTTGATCCAAAAGCGAATCTTAGTGTTAAATCGGAAGAAAATAGTGAAGGTGAAAATCCTACTAACGAGGATTCACCAGATAGTCAAAGCAATTCGGACACACCGTCTTCCGAAATTAAGGAAAGCACTATTAAAAATCAAGCTGATTCCTCAGTACCTTCAGATGAAGTAATATTCGAAAGGAAGGAGGTTCGCTCTTCTCGTCCTTCGAATAAGTCATCTAGTTCTTCAGCAAAGTCTTCACACCGTTCAAATTCTAGAAAAACAAATTAAATAATTATCGATTTATTTAAGGGGGAATTAATAATGGTTAAAATAGCTTTATTAGGGCACGGCGTTGTTGGATCTGGGGTGGTAGATGTTTTATATCAAAATAGCCAAAGTATAGCAAAGCGTGCAAAAGAGAAAATTGATATAAAGTATATTTTAGATTTGAAAGACTTTAAAGATAGTCCCTTTGCAGATAGATTTACAAAAAATTATGATGATATATTAAATGATGACGAAATAAAGATCATTGTTGAGGTAATGGGTGGCTTGTACCCTGCGTTTGAATACGTAAAAAGTGCTCTTTTAAGAGGTAAAAGTGTTGTAACATCAAATAAAGAATTAGTCGCTGAAAAAGGCTTTGAACTTCTAAAAATCGCTAATGAACAAAACGTTAATTTTTTATTTGAAGCCAGTGTTGGCGGAGGTATTCCAATAATCTTGCCTTTAAATCAATGTTTGGCTGCAAATGAGGTCATAGAAATTGCTGGAATACTAAATGGAACTACGAATTATATACTCACTAAAATGATAAACGAAAATATCTCACTTGATAAGGCTTTAGAAATGGCTCAAAAACTTGGATATGCAGAAAATGATCCTTCCGATGACATAAATGGCAAGGATGCTTGCAGAAAAATTTGTATATTAGCTTCTTTGGCCTATGGTAAACATGTATATCCCAGAGATGTTCATACAACTGGGATAAAAAATATAACACTTAAAGATGTAGAGTATGCAAAAAGTTGCGATAGTGTAATAAAATTAATTGGCCAAACTAAAAAACTTGATGATGGACAATTAGAAATAGAAGTTGAACCTATGTTTGTAAAACACGATAATCAGCTTGCAAACGTAAATGACGTATTCAATGGAATTTTAGTTAATGGAGACTCAACAGGGGATGTAGTCTTTTATGGAAAAGGTGCTGGAAAACTACCTACTGCGAGTGCTGTTGTTGCTGATATTATAGAATGTATAAAACATTTTAAATCTAAAAAATACTTATCTTGGGAAGAACCAGATAACAATTATGTCAAAGATTACAGTGAATACATAGCATCATTTTATCTGAGATTAAAATCTGACAACAACTGGGAAAGTATCAAAAAAATAAGGTCAATATTCCCATTATCAATAGTAATAAACTCTTATCGTCCCGAGGAAAACGAATTTGCAATAATAACCAATAAAATGAAAATTTATGATATTGAAAACTCTATAAAAATTTTAGAAGAAAACAATATTAATGTGTTATCTAAAATTAGAATTGGAGATTTTTAATTTATATTTAGTAAGGAGATGTATCTAAGTGATAAAAATACAAGTCCCTGCAACAAGCGCAAATTTAGGGCCAGGATTTGACTCTTTAGGTCTCTCTCTTAATATGTATAACAATATTTGGATAAAAGAATATGATACTATAGATATAGTGTCTAAGGATAAAGTAATTGTACCAAAAGATAAAACCAATCTAATATATTGGTCTGCAAATTATCTTTATAAAAAATGCGGGAGAAAACTTCCTGGCCTTAAAATCAGACAGGAAAATAATATTCCAATGGCAAGAGGATTAGGAAGCAGTTCTGCTTGTATAGTTGCAGGGCTTATAGCTGCAAATAAATTTTTAGGAGATCAGTTTTCTAAACAAGAACTTATAAATATAGCTGCCAAAGTTGAAGGTCATCCTGATAATATTGCACCTGCATTTTTAGGGGGATTAGTTTCTTGTGCCATTGAAAACGATATAGTATATAATGTTAGTATACCTATAAATGATAACATTAGATTTGCTGTTTTTATTCCACCATTTGAACTAAAAACATCTTTGGCACGAAAATCGCTGCCAACTTCTTATTCTAAAGAAGATGCAATCTTTAATTTATCAAGGTCTTCTTTGCTAATAGCTTCTTTAATTTCTGGTAAACTAGAAAATTTAAAAGTTGCTACACAAGATAGATTACATCAACCATACAGAAAAAAATTTATTAATGGGATCGACAATGTATTTGAAACAGCTTATGAGTTAGGAGCATACGGCACTTATATAACTGGTGCTGGACCTTCTATTATTGCAATTATAGATAAAAAAAATGAAAATTTAATAAAAAATAATGCTATAAAAATTCTAGAAGAAAAAAGAATTTTAGGATGGAACTTAGAATTACTAAAACCTGATTTATTTGGTGTATCTATTCATTAAAAATAAATATAGATAAATGGAGTGAATTCTTATGAGCCTAATAGTGCAAAAATTTGGAGGAACTTCGGTTGCCAATTCAGAACGTATATTCAATGTTGCTAAAATAGTGACTGATACATACAAAAAGGGACACGATGTTATAGTTGTTGTATCAGCTCAAGGAAAAACTACAGACGATTTAATAGATAAAGCAAAAAAAATAAATGAAAATGCCTCAAAAAGAGAAATGGATGTTTTGCTCACTACTGGAGAACAAATGTCTATTTCTTTATTATCAATGGCAATTGAAAAATTGGGATTTCCTGTTATATCGCTGCTTGGGTGGCAGGCTGGTTTTAAAACTAACTCGTCACACGGATTTGCAAAGATAGAAACTATAAAACGCGATAGAATTGAAAAAGAAATAGATAAACGAAACATAGTTATTATTGCTGGATTTCAAGGAATAAATAAGTATGATGATATAACTACTCTTGGTAGAGGTGGGTCTGATACTAGTGCTGTTGCAGTTGCGTGTGCGTCACACGCAGATTTATGCCAAATATACACTGATGTCGAAGGAATCTATACCGCAGATCCAAGAAAAGTTAAAAACGCCAGAAAATTAAAAGAAATTTCCTATGACGAAATGCTTGAGCTTGCTTCATTAGGAGCTCAGGTTTTAAGTAATAGATCTGTTGAAATGGCTAAGAAATATGGGGTTGAATTAGAAGTTCTCTCTAGCTTTGAAAATTCGTCCGGCACTGTAGTTAAGGAGGTATCATCTATGGAAAAAATGTTGATAACTGGTGTTGCCAAAGATACAAATGTTGCTAGAGTTTCCATTGTTGGAATTCCGGATAGACCAGGTATTGCCTTTAAAGTATTTTCAAAATTATCTGCAAAGGGTATAAATATAGATATAATTCTTCAATCTATTGGCCGCGATGGTACCAAAGATATAACATTTACTGTTGAAGAAAATCAATTAAAAATAACAGTTGATATATTAAATGATTTTATAAAATCATTCAAAAATGTAAAGATAGTATATGATGAAAATGTTGCTAAAGTATCAATTGTTGGTGCTGGAATGGAAACTCATCCCGGCGTTGCCACTAAAATGTTTGAAGCTTTATTTGATAGCCAAATCAATATCCAAATGATTTCAACTAGTGAAATTAAGATTTCTGTTTTAATAGACCAACTCGATGCTGATAATGCTGTACTAGCAATTCACAAGAAATTTTTTGGATAATTTTTTATAGATCAAATACAAGTACTATTTGATATTTTGATTCATATAAAATTATTTTGATCCATATTTTCCTATTTTTGTATAAATCCTGTAATAATTGTCCAACATAATAGCATAGATTATATTAGGCAATGAGATTTTAATAAAATATTTATTTTTAAATTAAAGTTATTATTATCTCTGAGAAAGGATTTGTTACTATTATGGAAAATGTTTTAAAATTGTTTAAAAAAGCAGCATCTTCTACAGAGGAACCAACAAATAATAAACATCAAGAACTTCTCGATGAAATTAAGGATGTTTGTAGACAAATTTCATGTACAGAAAGATGGTTTCAAGCAGAAAATGATAACGATCTAATCGAGGCCTGTATACATCAGAGGGAGGGTCTTTATGCGAGATACAGGTATCTTATGAGAAAAGCAAAAAATGATAACATATATGCTCCTCCTTACGAATCAAAATGTGTATAAAGGAGGACGGTTTTAAATGCCAGAATGGGCTATATGGTTGGTACTTTTGGGGATTTTTTTAGGTTTAGTTATAGTCCAAATATTATTAAAATCAAAAAAGCCAGTGCGCAAAGCTATATCGGGAGCTTTAACTGGATTATTCTCTTTATTGGCTGTAAATTTGACTGGAATATTTACAACTGTTACTATTCCTATAAGTTTGCTTAGTTTAAGCATATCTGTTGCTGCTGGTATTCCAGGAGTTACTATGTTACTAATTTTAAGAATGATTATTCAATAAGTAATTAAAAAAATCAAGTAGGAAGCGAGTAACAATTGCTTCCTACTTGATTTTAAACTAGTTTAAGGACTTCTAGTTTTAGTTTGTCCGCCATATCCGTTTTTTCCCATTTGACATTTAAATCTTCTCTTCCCATATGTCCATAAGATGCTAATTTTTTATATATTGGTGCTCGGAGTGAAAGATTATTTATAATGGACGCAGGCCTTAAATCAAATAAGTTTTCAATAGCTCTAATTAAAATATCTTCTGAATATTCAGAAGTACCAAATGTATCAACCATTATAGAAACTGGTTTGGCAACACCAATTGCATAAGCTAACTGTATCTCACATTTTTTTGCTAATCCTGCTGCAATTACATTTTTAGCAACATATCTGGCCGCATATGCAGCTGATCTATCAACTTTTGTTGGATCTTTTCCAGAAAAGGCTCCACCGCCATGCCTAGAGAATCCACCATAAGTGTCAACTATAATTTTTCTACCTGTTAATCCACTATCTCCAGCTGGACCACCAACTACAAACCTACCTGTTGGATTGACATATATCTTTGTTTTATCATCTATAAGTTCAGGTAAGATTACAGGTTTTATAACAAATTCGGTCATATCATTTCTAATCTTGTCTAGTGCTACATCTTCTGAATGTTGTGTTGATATTACTATAGTATCAACTCTAACCGGCTTATTTCCTTCGTATTCAACTGTAACTTGAGTTTTGCCATCAGGTTTAAGATAATTTAATATTCCGGATTTTCTAACATCAGCCAAACGTTTAGCTAATTTATGCGCAAGGGATATAGGCAATGGCATTAATTCAGGAGTTTCGTCACATGCGTAACCAAACATCATTCCTTGGTCTCCTGCTCCAATCTTATTTTCCTTTTCTATCTGTCCATGTTTTTCTTCAAATGAATTATTAACACCAAGGGCTATATCAGGTGACTGCGAATCAATTGATGTTATAACTGCACAATTATCTCCGCTAAAACCGGATAATGGATCATCATAACCTATTTCTTTAACCACATTTCTAGCTATAGAAGATATATCCACATAGCAGTTAGTAGATATTTCTCCCATAACATGGATTAACCCTGTAGTTGTAGTAACTTCGCAAGCAACATGAGCCTCTGGATCTTTTTCTATAATTGCATCCAAAACGGCATCAGAAATTTGATCACAGACTTTATCTGGATGTCCCTCAGTAACCGATTCTGAGGTAAAAAAATGTTTAGACATAAAAACTCCTCCAAATTTAAGTGTTATTGATAATCCTTATCAAATTAGAGTATCTACTAATAAAATAAAAAAGTCCGGGAAACCGGACGAAACTTAAGCCTCATCTATCGGTTTTATACCGCAGAAATTAGCACCTTGACTAAACAGGTTGCTGGACTTCATAGGGTCTGTTCCCTCTGTCACTCTTGATAAGGAATATTATTTTTTAGTATTATACCATAAAATACAAATTTAGTATATATCCATTTTACGACAAAAAATGAACGATTAATCTTCTAACTACTGTTTATATAAATTTAACTTTTCAAAAATAATATATAAATTAATATTAAAATTTAATTTAATTAGCAATAATACTTATAATAAGAAAATAAAAACACTTTTCGTTACAATTTTGAAAAGTGTTTTTTATTAATAAAATAATTTAAAAAATAAAATGTTAACTCTCAGAAGATTTTATATCTATAAAAAGTTCATCTAGCTGTTTTTTGTCTACTTTTCCTGGTGATGATGTCATAAGTTCGCCAGAACTTGCAACTTTAGGAAATGCTATAACATCTCTTATGCTATCACAATTAAGCATAAGCATAACCAATCTATCTAATCCAAATGCCAAACCACCATGAGGTGGAGCACCATATTTAAACGCGTCTATTAAGAATCCAAATCTTTCATAAGTTTCTTCTTTTGAAAATCCTAAGGCGTTAAACATTTTCTGTTGAAGTTCGGGATTATTTATCCTTATAGATCCACCGCCAAGTTCATTACCATTTAAAATCATATCGTAGGCAATCGCCCTTACAGATCCTGGGTTTGTTTCGAGTTTATCAATGTCATCTAAGTTTGGATGAGTAAAAGGATGGTGTTTGGCTACATATCTATTTTCATCTTTATCATATTCAAATAAAGGAAATTCAACTACCCACAAAAGATTGGGTTCATTTGTTTTTATAAGTTCTAATTTTTTAGCAAGTTCACATCTTAGTGCACCTAGACTATCAAACACAATATGATTATCTTCACTTGCAACAATAAATATTAAATCTCCATTTTCAACATTTAGTTTATCTCTTATTGAGTTTATTTCAGATTCGGATAAAAATTTCTCATAAGATGAAGATGAGGATGCGTCTTTATTAACTTTAGTCCAGGCTAGACCTTTTGCACCATAGTCTTTGATCCACTCTGACAATTTATCAATTTCTTTTCTTGTAATTTTATCAGAAGCATGTTTGGCATTTATAGCTCTTACAGATCCTCCATTAGCTATGGCCTTAGAAAAAACTGCAAATTCTGTGTTTTTTAAATTTTCTGTAATATCACATAATTCCAAACCAAATCTCATATCAGGTTTATCAGAACCAAATCTTTCCATAGCTTCGTTGTATGTAATCCTTAATAAAGGTAATTTTATATCAACGTTTAATATATCCTTAAATACCTTTTTAATAAAGCCTTCAGTTATAGCCATAATATCATTTTCATCGACAAAAGACATTTCTAAATCAATTTGAGTAAATTCAGGTTGCCTATCGGCCCTTAGATCTTCATCTCTAAAGCATCTAGCTATTTGCATATATCTATCGAATCCAGATAGCATAGTTAACTGTTTATATAGTTGTGGGGATTGTGGTAATGCGAAAAAATTTCCCGGGAAAACTCTTGACGGAACAAGGTAATCTCGAGCACCTTCCGGTGTCGATTTTATGAGTATGGGTGTTTCTATTTCTATAAATCCATTACTATCAAAATAATCTCTTGCAATTTTAACAATTTTGTGTCTAGCTATAATTTTATTCTGAACATTTGATCTTCTAAGGTCTAAATACCTGTATTTTAGTCTAAGGTCTTCTTTAACATTTGAGTTTTCTACTATTTCAAATGGTGGAGTTTCTGCCTCTGAAAGAATTTCTAGTTTATTTACTTCAATTTCTATTTCGCCTGTAGGTATATCCAGATTTTTTGAGGATCTTTCTTTAACCACGCCTCTTGCTGCTATAACGTATTCTGAACGTAAAGAAAAAGCATCCTTAAATATTTTTTCATCTGTATTTTCGGTAAATGTAAGTTGGACTACACCGCTTCTATCTCTTAAATCTACAAATATAAGTTTTCCGAAATCCCTTTGTTTTTGGACCCACCCGCAAACAACAACTTCTTTAGAAATGTCTGATAAACGTAATTCTCCACAATAATTTGTTCTTTTGAGCATAATAACCGCATAGTTACAGTCTTTGTACTATGCAATAACCACCTTTCTTTTTATCTTTGTAGTTTTAATTTTTACTTGTTTTTAATTTCAAGATAAGCCTTTAGTAGACCATCAAATAAGGAACTATCTTTTTTTATTTCATATGTTTCTTTGGTACTCATGTTTTTCAATATAGCAATTCCATTTTTTATTTCATCATCACCCAATACCATTGTATATCTAGCCCTTATTTTGTTTGCATATTTCATCTGGGATTTTAAACTTTTATCCGTTATGTCATAATCGCAATAAATATCGTGTTTTCTAAGTTTGCCTATAATATCAAATGTTTCTAATTTTGCTTTTTCTCCAATTGCAGCAATATATATATCTATATTTTTAGGCTCTGGTATGTCTATTTTTTGGTTTTCAATTAAAATCATTAATCTCTCTATTCCTAAACCAAATCCAAGTGATGATATTTCTTTACTACCAATTTGATTTACAAGGCTATCATATCTGCCACCACCACAAACTGTTCCTTGAGCACCTATATCATTGGATATAAATTCAAAAACAGTTCTTGTGTAATAATCAAGTCCCCTAACAATTTTAGGATTAACTACATATTCTATTTTAGATTTTTCAAGATATTTTTTAACATTTTCAAAATGGTTTTTACAATCGTTACATATATAATCGAGTATGTTTGGTGCATTTTGAGTGATTTTTTTACATTCAGGATTTTTGCAATCTAAAACTCGCATTGGATTTCTATCTATTCTGTCTAGGCACATTTTGCAAAGGTTGCTTTTATTTTTAATAAAATATTTTTTAAGCGCTTCTTGATATTTCTCTCTACAAAAATTGCATCCTATCGAATTTATTTCTAAAAAGATATTTTTTAATCCCAATTTTTTGAATATATTATTTGCAACTCTTATGAGTTCAGCATCAGCAATGGGTTCAGAAGTTCCAAAAATTTCAAGTCCAAATTGGTGGAATTCTCTTAATCTGCCAGATTGAGGTTTTTCGTACCTGTAACAAGAATCGATATAACTTAATCTAATAGGAAGTCCATAGTTAAACAATCCATGTTCCAACATAGCCCTAGCTGTACCGGCTGTTCCCTCTGGTCTTAATGTTAATGATCGATTAGATTTATCATTAAAAGTATACATTTCTTTTTGGACCACATCGCTGCTATTTCCTACAGACCTTTTAAAAAGTTCTGTATGTTCAAAAACAGGTGTTCGAATTTCTTTAAATCCTGCATTTATAGCTTCATCTCTTAAAAAATTTTCTATAAAACTATACTTATAACTTTTGTCAGGGAGTATATCTTGTGTTCCCTTAACACCTTTTGCAATTAAATCCATATTAACCTCCAACACAAAAAACACAGAAAACAAAATACAGTATTGTTTTCTGTATTCTGCTTTCTGTAATTTAAATCCTGTTATAACATCCTTAAACTATATTATCTTTTGGATTTATAATATCTCTCCAATCAAGATCTCCTCTTTCAAGTCCGCGAACCAATACTTCTCCAGTAGCAATATTAGTTGCAACAGGAATATTATGCATATCACAAAGTCTTAATAAATTAATGTCATTTGGTTCATGTGGTTTAGGATTTAGAGGATCCCTAAAAAATAATAACATATCTACTTCATTACAAGCAACTCTTGCAGCAACCTGCTGATCTCCACCTTGTGCTCCAGTTAAAAATCTTTGTATTTTAAGACCAGTAGCTTCAGATACCATCTTTCCTGTTGCACCTGTAGCACAAAGTTTATGTCTACTTAAAATTCCACAATAAGCAATACAAAATTGTATCATTAATTCTTTTTTTGCATCGTGTGCAATTAATGCAATGTTCATTTTTAAATTCCCTCCAAATTAAATTTGTAATTTATATTTCTAAAGTTTTCTAAGAGATGGGAGAGGAACCCGTTCTCCTAGAAATCTGGCAGATAGCCTTTCAAAAGCTTTTTTAGCTGAGGATTTATCACTAAGTGGTAATCCTTTAGAAAACTTTTCCAAAATATCATTATCCTCTGGAACAATAGCTATCAATTGTATTCCCGATTCGTCGATCACAGTATCTAAATCTTCATATAAATCACTTTTCCTAAAATAATGATTAGAAAATCTGTTGATAACCAATCTAATATCATTAATGCCTGAATCTATAAGAATATCTCTTACTTTTCTAGAGTCCATTAAAGAAACAGGGTTAGTATTAGCAACAATTATTGCTCTATCAGCCGAAGCAATACTTGATTCAAATCCTGTTCCAATTCCAGCAGGAGAATCAATAATAACCTGATCGTAATAACTAGAAAAAACAGAAATTAATTTTTTCATAACTTTTGTAGATAGTCCGTCAGCCTTGCTTTGTGCAGCAGGGATTAAATAAAGATTTTTAATATACGGAGATCTGTATATAGCATCTGTTATTTCACAATTACCCAAAATAATATCAGATATATCATAAACTAAATTTTCTTTTATACTTAGAATGTAGTCTAAGTTTCCAAGGCCCGAGTCGGCATCTATAATTAAAACTTTTTCATCTTTTTTTGCAAGTTCTGTGGCAAGTCCAGCACTAACTGCTGATTTTCCAACTCCACCTTTTCCTGAGGTAACTACAGTGACAATCCCCATGTAAACTGAGCACTAAAAAGATATAATTTTATAAAATATTTTAGTGCATAACTCCTTTCTCTGCAAATACAAAAATAAATCTCTAACTATAAATATAGTAACATAATAAACATTATTAGTCAAAGGATTTTAAAAAAAATTCTGTTTTTCTGTCGTAAACTTATTGCAAAGTTAAAAGGTAAAAAATACGATCTTAAAAATTACAAGTTAATTTTTTAATCTCGGCTATATATTTATCTTCATCCGAAGCAAAGTGATATTTATTATTTGGCGTTTTATTTACCTCTTTAATGATTTTTCTACAAAATATTAAATATATAAAAAATAGAATTATAGAAATTAAAGAAATAATTGCTCCTAATTTAAGTCCAGGTGTTATATAGTCAAATCTTATATTACTTACTTGATTGGCTGGTACTTTTACAGCCATAAATCCTACATTTACTTTTTCTATTTTTGCTAAATTATTATTTACGTGAGCTTTCCAACCAGATTCATATGGTATACTGAAAAATACTAATTTTTCTCTATTTGTTTTATTTTCAAATGTAGCAGAAAATCCATATTTATCATAAGAAAAATAGCTGCAACTATCATTTTTTCTTGCTAAACAATCGTTAAAATATGAATTTTTAGTATACAAAATAGGTTCTGTAGTATTTATATTTTCTAAAATATCAGAATAATTTTTGACCTGATCATCATCAAGAACAATTGATTTAAGCATTAAAAGATTTCTATTTTGTTCTGGAGTTTTGTTAAAATCTTCCTTTGAAACGAAATAATCGTAACTAAATCCATATGGAATAAAATATTCATTTTCCCAAATATCAAAATTATTTTGAGTATCGTAATATGACCATCCTGGCATTTGGGGAGAAAATTTAAGATCTTCAGCAAAGGAATCTTTGTCATCAATATAATCAAAAAGCCATTTACAAGATGTTAATCCTCGTATTCCATAGAATTTTGTTTCTGGTCTTGAACCAACGTCTCTTTTAACCCCAACAGATGGATAATACTCCATAATAGATCCTGGAACTACAGAATGAAATGCTTGTATTGTGGGGAATTGCCAAAACATTGCTTGGTTATCCATTCCATTGTAAACATCTACTCTACAGTTTTGAATTTCGGGAATATTAAAATCTTCTTTTCCGTTTAAACAGTGGGGAATGATAAAATTATGTGTGTCATAAGATTGAGTTTTCCCTAAAGCTATAATATAAGATGAATAAACAAATATTACTGTAAATAAGGATATTCCCAGATGCTTAATCATATTTTTTTTGTTTGTAAAGATAATAATTGAAAGTGTAAGCAAACAAATTAACGATATAGATACATAAATCCAAAATCTATCAGGATAGTCCATAAGGCCTAAGCGACTTGTTTTATCAGATAACCCGGAACTATTGTTTTTTATAAATCCTATAGGAAAAGCTATCGATACAGTAATCAAAACAGACCATTTGATTGCTTTTGGCCAATCAATTTTTGATGATTGCAATGCCATTATTGTAGAAAGGCTGGTCATTAAGGTTAACATATAAAACCATCTTGCATAATAGGCAGAATTGAACAGCTGAAATGCACTATTAAGTATCGGGATTGTGGCTATTATAAATAAAGCTACCAAAAATTTTTTAAGCCAATGTTGTCTCTTTAATTGAAGCCAAGCAATTGTACCTGTCATCCCAAAAAGTGGTAACCATGCACCAAGAGATGCCCATTTTGCATTTGAATTAGGTGTAAAATTAGGTCTTGCGGGTATATCTGGAGGGAAAAAGAAGCATTCTAATATATGTATATATCTTTGCTCGTTTTCATACAGCAATAGCGACCATCCACTATAGGTATTTTCGACTCTAGGGTTTTGAATAACAGCCAATATTGAAGGAAGTAATGCTATGAATGATGCAAACAGCCCTAATATACACTCTATTAACAGCAGTAAGAACTCTTTTAAATTAAATTTAAAATCTCCCCATACAATTTTAAATACCCAGTATAGTATAGCAAATACAACTTGTCCTACAAAAAAATAATAATTTATAAAACTACTTGCGAATACTGCTAAAAATACTACACCTTTTGTTTTTTCATACATGTATTTATCTATTGCAGCTAATAATAAAGGAAATATAATCATAGCTTCATGAAAATGATTAAAAAATATATTATATATCGCAAAACCAGAAAATGCATATAAAGTAGAACCTATAATTGCGAGTTTAGGATTTTTAACATATCTTTTTAAATATATGTATGAAGTTAGAGATAAACATCCAAACTTCAATATAAGTAGTGGTCCCATTAAATATGGAACAGCTTTGCTTGGAAAAACAAGAGTTAACCAAAAAAATGGGCTTGTAATCATATAAAAAGTATATGAACCAATAATTTTAAAATTAATTAATTATTCAGAAATTATATTTAATGGTAATTATAAATATATTTTGAATCAGTCACATAATGAAAGTGATTTTGTATCTGATGATTATAAG
>CAKSGI010000013.1 GCA_934454005.1 uncultured Eubacteriales bacterium
GGAAATTGGATGTGTACCTAGCCAAATAAATTATGTTATTACATCTAGGTTTACTCCAGAACAAGGGTATATTGTAGAAAGCAGGCGAGGTGGAGGAGGTTATATTAGAATAACAAGAATAAAAATGGATAAAGACATGAGTATAATGCATATTGTTAATTGTATTGGGAATAGTTTAAATCAAGTAACAGCTAATGCTATTCTTCAGAATATTAAGCATCAAAATATTATTGACTTAGATGTTTTAAAATTGATAGATGCCGCTTTATCCGATAGAACGTATTTGTGTGTTCCAGTTGAGTTTAGAGATTCGTTAAGAGCCTCTATTCTAAAGAACATGTTACTTACACAAATTTAAAAGGGGGAATATATATGTTATGTCAGTCATGTTTAAAGAATAATGCTAATACGCATATAAAAACAATTGTAAATGGTGAATCAAAAGAGTTAATACTTTGTTCTGAATGTGCAAATAAATTAGGTTATAATAATATATTTAATGATTTTTCGATTGGTTTTGATGATTTTTTTAAAGGATTTTGGGAAAATGAGGATCATTATTTGGAAGATCCAATTAGATGTAAAAAATGTGGATTGTCTTTTGATGATATTGTAAATACAGGTAAAATGGGTTGCCCAGATTGTTATGATGTTTTTTATAATAAAATGATTCCTTTGATTGAGAGAATTCATGGAAATACTACACATAAAGGTAAAAGGTTATTATCTAGTAGTGTAAAGGAAGACAAAAAAACCGAAGTGGAAAAATTAAGAAATGAACTAAAATTATTAGTAGAGAAACAAGAATTTGAAAAGGCCGCTGAAATAAGAGATAAAATTAATGCAATAGAAGATAAGGAGGGTAAAAATGAATAAATGGTATGAAAAAAGTGGGGAAAATGGAGATATTGTTGTAAGCACAAGAGTACGGCTCGCTAGAAATTTAAAAAAATATCCATTTCCATGTAAGCTTAAAACTAGAGAAAAACAGGAAATAAATAAAATTGTAACAGATGTTCTTGTTAATGGTAATTCAGCTATATCTAAGAAATTTAGTGTTTTAGATTTGAATGATTTAAGTGAGATAGAATTAATTTCTTTGGTAGAAAGACACCTTGTTAGTCCTAATTTTATTTCAAATAAGGATTCAAAAAGGCTATTACTATTGAATGACGAAACAGTAAGTATAATGTTAAATGAAGAAGATCATATTAGAATACAAGTTATGAAAGAAGGATTTAATTTAGATGAAGCCTATGATATAGCGAATAAAATAGATACTCTGCTTAGTGAGAATTTATTATATGCTTATAATGAAAAACTAGGATATTTGACTCAGTGTCCAACCAATCTGGGTACAGGTTTAAGAGCCTCAACTATGTTACATTTACCCGCATTACAAATGAATGGACAGATAAATAATGTATCCTCTAATCTTTCTAAATTAGGATTTACACTTAGGGGTAGCTATGGAGAAGGTACTAAGGCTGTGGGAGATTTATATCAAATTTCTAATCAGGTCACACTTGGAATTTCAGAAGAAGACGCTATTAGTAATTTAAAAAATATAGCTTTTCAGTTAATTTCTCAAGAAAGACTCGCTAGAAAAAGTTTTTCTAGTGATGTTACAGTTTTAGACAAGATAGGGAGATCTTTAGGAGTACTATTGAATTCGTATATTTTAAGTAATGAGGAATTTATGAATTTGATTTCTAATGTAAGGTTTGGAGTGTCTATAGGTAAAGTAGATAATATAGGCTATGATACAATGAATTCATTAATGGTGAATGTTGGGCCTGCAATGCTTATGAAGAATGAAGGGAAAAAGTTAACATCGTTGAAAAGAGATGAAATTAGGTCAAAAATTGTAAAACAAAAGTTAGGTAAAAATTAACTACAGTTAGAGAGGAAGAATAGATTATGTATAGATTTAATGGATTTACAGAAAAGGCAAATAAGGCTTTGAATTTAGCCATAGATAGCGCTGAAAAAATGGGGCACACATATGTTGGCAGTGAACATATATTGTTAGGCCTTTTAAGGGAGGGAAATGGTGTAGCCTATGCGGTATTAGATGAACTAGGGGTTAAAAGTGATACAATAGCTGATTTTATAAAAGAAAAAATTGGCGTTGGGATAAGGACAACGGTTACTACAGATGATTTTACACCAAGAACTAAAAGGATACTTCAAATATCTGTGGTTCAGGCTGCTAGGCTAGGACATAATTATGTAGGCACAGAGCATATTTTAATAGCTATTATTGAAGAAAGTGACAGTTATGCTGTTAGATTTTTAAATGAATTAGGGATAAAAGAACAGGAAATACTGAACAAAATAGAAAATAAGTTGGGAATATCTGCTGAGTTAGATGATAATCCTTATATTGGTTCGCAATATCAAAACAAATCTAAAAAGAATAGTGCTACGAAAACTTTAGAGCAATTTGGTAGAGATTTAACAGAGATAGCATCTAAAGGAGAAATAGATCCGGTTATAGGGAGACAAGAAGAAATACAAAGAGTGATTCAGATATTATCAAGAAGAACTAAAAATAATCCGTGTCTTATAGGAGAACCTGGAGTTGGTAAAACTGCAGTTGCAGAAGGTTTGGCGTTGAAAATAGCATCAGGGGATGTTCCGGAAATTCTTAAAGATAAAAGGATAATATCTTTAGACTTAACTGGAATGATTGCTGGAACTAAATATAGAGGAGATTTTGAAGATAGAATAAAAAATGCCATAGATGAAGTAAAAAAAGCAGGTAATATAATATTATTTATTGATGAACTTCATACAATTATAGGAGCTGGTTCTGCTGAAGGTTCTGCTGATGCTGCAAATATATTAAAGCCATCGCTTGCAAGAGGAGATTTTCAAGTTATAGGGGCAACAACTATAAGTGAATATAGAAAAAATATAGAAAAAGATGCAGCATTAGAAAGAAGATTTCAACCGGTAATGGTAGATGAGCCCACAGAAGAGGAAAGCATAGAGATTCTTAAAGGCCTTAGAGATAGATATGAAGCACATCATAAGGTGAAAATAAGCGATAAGTCTATAGAAACAGCTGTAAAATTATCGTCTAGATATATTGCTGATAGATTTTTACCAGACAAGGCAATAGATTTAATAGATGAGGCGTCATCTAGAGTAAGGCTTAGAGCTTATACTGCACCGGATGACTTGCAGGAAATTGAAAATAAAATAAAAGATTTAGATAAAGAAAAATCAGCGGCTATTAATGCTCAAGATTTTGAGAGTGCTGCTAAAATACGTGATGAAGAGAAAAAATTAAGAGAGGAGCTTGATAATAAAAAACAGAAGTGGAATGAAAAATATGAAAAAGAAAATGGTGAGGTAACAGAAGAAGATATTGCCCAAATAGTTTCTAGTTGGACTGGGATACCAGTGGTACAGCTTACAGAGGAAGAAAGTGAGAGACTATTAAAAATGGAGGATATCCTTCATGAAAGAATAGTAGGTCAGGATGAGGCTGTTACTGCTGTGTCAAGAGCGATAAGGAGAGGAAGAGTAGGACTTAAAGATCCAAAACGTCCAGTGGGTTCGTTTATCTTTTTGGGTCCAACAGGAGTAGGTAAAACTGAGTTATGTAGAACATTGGCAGAGGCTATGTTTGGTGATGAAAATGCCATGATAAAATTGGATATGTCTGAATTTATGGAAAAACATACAGTATCAAAACTTGTAGGTTCACCTCCTGGCTATGTTGGTTATGATGAGGGAGGCCAGCTCACAGAGCAAGTTAGAAGAAAGCCATATTCTGTAGTATTATTCGATGAAATAGAGAAAGCTCATCCGGATGTATTCAATATGTTATTGCAGATTTTGGAAGATGGTAGACTTACGGACTCTCAAGGTAGGCATGTTGATTTTAAAAATACAATAATTATAATGACATCAAACGTTGGAGCAAGACTTATTACCGAAAAACAGAAAAATTTAGGTTTTAAAAATGGTGAAAGTGAATCTAACGCAGAAAAATTACGTGAAACTGTTATAGGTGAGTTAAAAAATACATTTAGGCCCGAATTTTTAAATAGAGTTGATGATATAATAGTATTTAATAAATTGACAGGTGAAGATATAGAAAAAATAGCAAAACGTATGTTGAGTAATTTAGCTAAAAGATTGAAAGATTTAGAAATAAATATTGATTTTACTGATAACTGTGTAAAGGCTATTGCTAAAGAGGGCTTTGACGATGTATATGGAGCAAGACCATTAAGGAGAGCTATTCAAACAAAAATAGAAGATAAATTATCAGAATATATGCTTGAGAAAAAAATTCCGAGTGATAGAAACATAACTTGTGATTTTAAAGATAATAAATTTGTTTTTGGAGAAAAATCTTAAGAGAATATGTGATAATGTTAAAAGAATAGCGTAGAGAAGTTTAGGTATATTAGTGGTTAAGAAAAAACAGAATAATTATGCGAGTGTTTAAATAAAAAACAAGAGGACAGAAAAAAGTCCTCTTGTTTTTTTAGTAGTATATTATTTTTTAGTTGATTTATTATCTAGGATAGTAAAAATTAAAAAATATAAAATAATATCACACAAAAGAAGTCCAGACAATGAAAATATAATCCAAGGTGGTAGTTTAAATATAGATGCAATCACGACAATAATACTTAAAACAAACATGTTTATTTTATTGATTTTAGCACTTGTTTTATAGTATAAAAGTTTGTTACGTTCATCATTAAAATTATTACGTATTAACTTTTCCATTTGAGGATTTTTCTTATACCATAAGTTTTGTAAAGTATTTATTGTTCCTACCCCGAACATTCCAGCGCCTAATCCAAATATAATGCCTATGTAACAACTATCTAAAATATTTTTGCTAATTATATAAAATCCAGATATTATAGTTAATATGCCTATTAATAAGACAACACAATTTAATTTAGTTTTTTTATACATAAAAATTTACTCCTCATAAATAAATATTTCTTCTATTTTTTTTTCAAAAAAAATAGAGATTTTAAATGCTAAAGTTATAGAAGGCTCATAACGTCCATTTTCAATTGAACTTATAGTTTGACGAGATACTTCTAATTTGTCGGCAAGCTCATTTTGTGTTATATTTTTTTGCTTGCGTAGATTTTCTAAATTATTTTTCAAGTTTAATCACCCTTTAAATGTAAAGTGCACTTTACATTTATAATATCATTATCAAAATTATATGTCAAGTATATTTTACATTTTTATAATTAATGAAAGGTAAAGATAGTGAAGAAAAAGTAAATTGGATTTTAATGGGGTAAGTTGAATATAAAAGAATAAATAAGAGAAAAATGACTTGATTACAATGAAAGACGTAGTACAAAGCGAAAATTACTATTTACATTCTACTAAAAATAAAATGCAGAAAGGTATAATGAGTATTGTCTAAAACAGCACTTAGTTTAACTAAAAATTATATGGTGTCAAGATAAAATCGAACGTAGTTACAGAAATATTAAAGAACAAACAATTTTATATATGGCAATTTACAATTTACTTACAAAAATAGAAAAAAATGAATATAATATAAAATTCCTTAAGTAGATTAGATAAACAACTAAAATTTACTTAAATGGAATTTTTTTTATTTTATCGGTAGCCGTTCAATTTAAAACAGGATGGGAACTGATTATAAATATTTTAGGAAATATTGAGTTTGTATGGTTCTTATACATTTATTCGGTTAAAAACTATTATTTCATCTGAATTATCTATGTTTTGAAATGTCAGTGTTATATAATTTGCTTTTTGTTAATTAAAAGCATTGTGATGATAGCAATGTATAGATTCACATATATAAACCTATAATTTGCGATTTATTGGCAATAATTAATAAGCTTTTTGTAATTGAATACAGATTAATACAACAAAATGTAAAAATTTACAATTTATGTTGAATTATGGAAAATTAGTGTTATAATAATAGCACAAATAATACAATATTTGATTTTATAGGAATTATTTTATGTATTTAATTCTATTTTGGAAATGAAATATTATTATTTACTGTATATTGTTGAAACAAAATGTATTTAATGAAAGGATATTGAATTATGAAAATAAGTAACAGAATTATAGGTAAATTTAATAAGAAAATGCATATCAAATCAAAAAAACGATCAAAAACCACTATTATCTCAATGGTGATAGCGATAGTAGTAAGTATGTTTTTTACAACAAAAGCTTCTGCTTATTATGATATAGATGGTTTGATAAGGAGGGCAAACCAAGAAGTTCAAGGCTTTGTGGCTAGTTTTAGTGCTCAAGCTGATAGGGAAATAGCTGCACATAGAAGTAATCTTGAGTCTAGGCTGAAACAAGAGCTAGAAGGCTATGAAAAATCCTTGGCAGAGGCTGCAAATAGAGAGATTAGAGATACAAGGGATAGAATGATTAAGGAATCTGAAGCTAAGCTTAAAGCGGAAGAAAGAGAAGCTAATGCTAGAATTGAAAGAGCTAGAATTAAGGCCAACTCAGAAATAGAGGCAGCATATAAGTCTTTAGCAATGAGGGGAGATAAGTGATGAAAAAAAGAATTATAGCAATATTTTTAACGGCTCTTGTTGCTTTTTCATTTTCAGTTGACACTTTTGCGATAAGGCAAGTTAGATTAGGACAGTCTACTATTAGCCATATAGCTGAGTATTTTCACAATGAATATGGAATGAGTACACATGATCTTACACAAGCTATTCTCGATTTTAATGGGATTTCTTGGGAAGGAGCACGTCATTTAGGGCCCAATACGATAATAAGATTACCTCCAACAAGGGCTGAATATGAACAGGCCTCGAGGGAAATTGCCAATCAAAAAAATGCAAAAATAGCGGAAATAAGAAACAATATAACTGCTCAAAAAAATCGAATTATAGCAGAGATGAGTGCAAATTTTGAAAGAGAGAAGAATAGGATAAGGCAAGAAATTAGAGATTCAGTTAATAGTCAGAAAAATAATGTTATAAGTCAAAGTAGGGCTGCTATAAACAGTGAAGAAAGTAAACGCATACAAGAAATAAGGACAAGAGAACAAGCAATTTTAAGAGAAATTGAAGAGCAAAAAAATAAAAAATTAGCAGAGATAAAACGAATTGCAGAAAGAAAAGAAATTATACATAACGGGGAAAAAATTGTACCAAAAGCTTTATTTAAAGGGCGCACTAGGTTAGAAATACTGTCAATTCCAATGTCAGTGGAAAGAATAGAACCTGGAACATTTGAAAGTTGCAAATGGATCGGAATTCTAACTTGTGATCCAAAATGGATGACTCATTTTAATAAGGAAGCAATAATAGAGATTAAAATACCTAATGGTGTAAAAATGATTCCGAGAGAATCTTTTAGTGGCTGTACACATCTAAGGAGTATAGAAATACCAAATTCAGTAACAACAATAGAAGATGGTGCGTTTAAAAATTGTAGTAAACTTGAAGTAATAAAAATTCCCGCATCTGTAAAACAGATAAGTCCTACTGCCTTCGATGGTTGTGTAAACTTAAAAAATATAGAATGTTCTCCAGAACTCAGAAAACAACTAGAAACAGGGTTAAATATAACATACGGTACAGAAAGTTTGTCGTCAGCCGATTATGCAGCTTATAAAAACTTAGAAGGAATAGAAATACCAACAAGTGTTACAAGTATTGATCCTAGTGTGTTAAAAGGATTCAGTAAATTAAAGTGTATAAAATGCGACCCTAAATGGTTAAAATTTGTAAATAAAGAAAATTTAAAAGTAGTAATAATCCCTGATGAAGTAAAAAGTATTACTAAAGAGATGTTTAAGGGATGCGTTAATTTAGAGTGTTTGATTATTCCTAATAGTGTAGGAAGTATAGAACATGGTTCATTTGATGGGCTAAATAAGTTAACGTGTGTTCAATGTGATTCGAAATGGTTAGACAAAATAGATAAAAGTAAACTGAGAACGCTATTAATAAGTGAAGGAACAAAAAATATATTAAAAGTTAGTATACAAGGTTGTGTAAATTTAGAAAACCTTGTAATTCCAGAAACTGTGGAAGGTATTGAACCTGATACATTTAAAGATTGCAAAAAGTTAGTTAATATAAAATGTGATGAAAGATGGAGCTCAGTATTCAATACAAAGGCGATAATTAAAAATGGAACAACAGAGATAAAAAAATCGGAGTTTGCAAACTGGCTAAACTTAAGAGTGTTAGTTATTCCGAATAGTGTTAAGAGTATAGAGCCTGGAACATTTGATAATTGTAGAAATTTGGAATTTGTGAAATGTGAACCAAAGTTTTTTGGAATGATTTATAAGGAAGGAATAAAGGTTTTAGAGATTCCTGATGGTGTTGAACGAATAAATCGAAGTATGTTAAAAGGATTCTCGAGCCTTGAATGTATAGAACTTCCGGATAGCGTAAAAGCAGTGGATAAAGATGCGTTTGATGATTGTACAAATTTAAGATTCATAAAATGTAAAGAAGAATTGCTTAAAGACATAAGTGAAAAAGCAAAAAAACAATTTAAAGATAGAAAAAGTCGGATAGTATATACATTTCCTGACTATAATTTTGAATCCAATTCGGCTGTTCGACCAGTAAAAGAGGTTCTGCATCCGGCGGTTAGTGCAGCATTAACCGAATTTAAACCTAAAGAGACAACTGTAGACGATTTAGTAAAAGTTGATTCAGCAAATGCAAAATATGCAAACGAAATTCGAAAAGTACTAAGTGCAACGGTAAATAAGGATTACAAAGGTAGCGAAACCGCTAAAGATAAGAGTATATCAACTATTGGAGATATTACGGCTGCAGTATGCAATAAAATATATTGGTCAGACAAAATAGCCTCTAAAAATGGTTTTAGAATTTGCCCAAGGCCAGTTCAAGCGTTAGCAGTTATAAGATTGGCTGATGAAATAATAAATGGACATGGAGCAATAGGGGAAATCAAGACTGGAGAAGGAAAATCATTCATAATTTCAGTACTTGGGATAGTGTTGTCAAAGTACGGAAGGAAAATAGACGTGGTAACGTCAAATCTTGAATTAGCAAGACGAGACGAAGAAGATCAACGTATGTATTACGAACTGTTTGGAATAGGCAGTGGAGTTTTATACAATACAAAGAGTGAAAAGGATTTTATGGATGGAAGTCGGTATGTATCTAGCGGGCAGACAGACGAAAAATTAGAATCTTTTAACACAGAAGTATTTAAGAGCTCAATAGTATATTCAACAAACGGAAACTTTGAATTTGTTTATTTACACTCATTATTTAGAAAAAAACCATTAAGAGATGGAATAATTCGTCCGTATGATGTAGTACTAGTGGATGAAGTTGACAACATGTTCATCGATCAAGAGTCATCGCCGTCAGTAATAGCAAGATATATGCCGCTTGCATATGCAAGAGATGTATTAGAAATAGTCTATTATATGAGGAACTACGAAGTAGAAGAAATAATAAAACAATTAAAGCAGTTTTTCCCTAATTGTGGAAATTTTAATGCAGATAATGTAGGAATGCTAAGAAGAGCGGCAAAGATATCGCAAGAGCATGAAAGAGATGTAGATTACATAGTAGAAAACGGCGAAATAATAATAATTGATAGTAACACGGGTTACAAAAAGCCAGGAAGTCGCTGGAATAATTATATTCATGAAATGGTGGAAATAAAGGAAGGCTTAAGACCAAAATCGCCATCAATATCATACTGCGAGGTAACGCAAAGGGGATATTTTAATCTATACAGAAGTATAGCAGGGGTAACAGGAACAGTTGGCTCTAAAAGCGATGAGGAACAATTAAAAGGTGCGTACAAGGTTAATATTTTTAGAGTGCCAAGACATTTTGAATCGCAAAAAGTTTATCAGTATTTTATGAGACCTGGAAATATTGCAAGTATTTTTGGATTAGTGTATAATGAAATTATAAAAGAGACAAAAAAAGGCCGTCCCGTGCTAGTAATAATGGACTCGATACAAAATGTGCATTTATTTTGTATGGCTTCAGGTCTCGCAGTTAATACGATAGAGGGAGTAAATCCATCGAAGGACCGAGCAGCAATAAAAGTTGCAGGAAATTCAAGGCAAGTTACAATTGCAACATCAGCAGCAGGCCGTGGGATGGATATAAAATTAAGTTCTGATGCCAAAAAAGCAGGAGGATTACATGTAATTATCCCAATGCTGATGCCAAATCAGAGGGCGCTTGAACAAGCAGCAGGACGGTCAGGAAGACAAGGACAACCGGGATCTGTGAGCATTTATAGGTCTTCAATTGATCTATTTAGATCAGCCCCAAGGTTTGAACCGGGTCACGATAATCTAACAAAACTGGAATTAAGATTTTCAGAATATTTAAGAAAAAATCATCCATGGATATATGAAGGACAAGGGAAATACGGCTTAGGTGAACTAATTTATCCGTATGGAACAAATGTGTCTGAAGTAGTTGAAATAACGGCGAGCAGGATATCTCAGAGGTGCTTTAGGGATAGCGAAGATGGGACAAAGGAACCACTCAAGGATTTAATGCTAAGTATGGCGCTAATTGCGTGGGGAACGTTTTTCACGGATATGAGCAATCATGTGGAAGAGTGCGCCAGCATGGCATATTGCGAACAGAAATATCAGGGCTTCATAAAAGATTTGAGTGTATGGTTGTCGCCGGATGCAAATACAGAGGACAGAGCACTTGCACATATACGAAAAGAAAAACTTAAAAGAGTCGATTGGGGCGAAGTAGCAGTAATAGCTGGAATAACGGTAGTCTCAACAGGAATATGTGTTTTGTGTCCAGCAGCAACCCCATGGGTAATAGCCGGAGGCGTCGCAGCGGGAGCAATAGCCGAAGGCGGAATGGAAGTCTATAGGGAGAGCAGAACAGGAGAATATAACTGGGCAAAGATATTAACAAAAACTTTAGGAGGAGGCCTAAAGGGAGCGTTAGCAGCAAGCCCACTAAAGCCGTTAGCAACAGGTTTGAGTGTGGGAGCCGTTGGTGCATTAGAGGATTATATATACTGTTTAGAGTGCGGAGAAACACATGAGCAAGCATTGAAAAGTGCAGTTATTAATGGAGCACTTGAAGGTGTTACAACAGGTGGAACTAAGTGGCTTGGTAATGTTATCGAAAATAGAATTAAGGCAAGGCGAGTAGCAAAAGAATCTAGCACTGCTGGGATAACAAAGGGGGCTAACACCGCTAGAGAGGCAGAAAGTGAAGCTAAATCGGCGTTTAATTCTAGCTTACGGTTGTCTGCGAAGAATGGTCAAAAGATTAGAGTTGGCCAATGGATGTCTAAAGCAGAATATGAAAGTTTTGTAAGAACTGGTGAAATTCCAAGATCAAATGTATTAACGAAAGGTAAGTATGGATATATAAGGCAGGCCAATATGGGTGATTATTATGTAGAATTTAATATAGATTCATCTTTGTTGGCACCAAAAAATGAAGAATTAGGTTGGGCATTAATTAAGCCAAAAAATGATATGTACCAAAAGCTTTATCGGAAAAGAGGTTTAGATTTACCCTTACCGATAGGAGAAGACATTGTGTATATCTGTACAAAAAAATAGGAGAAAAAGATGTTTGAGTTAATTAAGAACTATTTTTTTAGTATTACTGATAATATAGATAATATTAAAATAGAAGATATTGTGACGTATAAAGATAAAAAAATATCAATAGTAGTAGATAATAGAGGAAAATATATGGCATCTTTTGAGATATTAAGAGATTATACTTATGATTTTCTTATAGTTGATGTGTCTAATGAAAGAATAATAGTGACTAAAACGAAAAAATTTTGGAATGATGAAGATTTGTACAAAGAAATTAATGATGATCTTAATATTTTAAATAGTATGTAAAATTTAACATTTCTATGTTCTAGACAAGCTATAGACCTGAAGGATTTTTCGATTGCTGCAGTACATGTTTAGAAAATACACACCGTGCAGGCATGACTATATTGGCTTTTTTAGTTCATTTGTTCAAGTATGAATGAATTGTAAATTAATTTGGAATAATGAAGAAGAAGCAGAATTCCAATTGGATTGTAGACTGAGACTTAGAAAACCATCTTTGCTAAGAAATCAGAAATCTGACTATCCTCATTTTAAAGCAATTATCTGAAAAGGCAATGGACTGTTTAGTGTTTTGGATTTAAATTATTACATAATAAAATGCAAAATATAGAAAATTTAAAAATTTATATATCTAAATGTAAATGCCAAGACATTTTGAATCGCAAAAAGTTTATCAATATTTTGTGAGACCTGGAAATATTGCAAGTATTTTTAGATTAGTGTATAATGAAATTATAAAAGAGACAAAAAGAGGCCGCCCCGTGCTAGTAATAATGGACTCGATACAAAATGTGCATTTATTTTGTATGGCTGCAGGTCTCGCAGCTAATACGATAGAGGGAGTAAATCCATCGAAGGACCGAGCAGCAATAAAAGTTGCAGGAAATTCAAGGCAAGTTACAATTGCAACATCAGCAGCAGGCCGTGGGATGGATATAAAATTAAGTTCTGATGCCAAAAAAGCAGGAGGATTACATGTAATTATCCCAATGCTGATGCCAAATCAGAGGGCGCTTGAACAAGCAGCAGGACGGTCAGGAAGACAAGGACAACCGGGATCTGTGAGCATTTATAGGTCTTCAATTGATCTATTTAGATCAGCCCCAAGGTTTGAACCGGGTCACGATAATCTAACAAAACTGGAATTAAGATTTTCAGAATATTTAAGAAAAAATCATCCATGGATATATGAAGGACAAGGGAAATACGGCTTAGGTGAACTAATTTATCCGTATGGAACAAATGTGTCTGAAGTAGTTGAAATAACGGCGAGCAGGATATCTCAGAGGTGCTTTAGGGATAGCGAAGATGGGACAAAGGAACCACTCAAGGATTTAATGCTAAGTATGGCGCTAATTGCGTGGGGAACGTTTTTCACGGATATGAGCAATCATGTGGAAGAGTGCGCCAGCATGGCATATTGCGAACAGAAATATCAGGGCTTCATAAAAGATTTGAGTGTATGGTTGTCGCCGGATGCAAATACAGAGGACAGAGCACTTGCACATATACGAAAAGAAAAACTTAAAAGAGTCGATTGGGGCGAAGTAGCAGTAATAGCTGGAATAACGGTAGTCTCAACAGGAATATGTGTTTTGTGTCCAGCAGCAACCCCATGGGTAATAGCCGGAGGCGTCGCAGCGGGAGCAATAGCCGAAGGCGGAATGGAAGTCTATAGGGAGAGCAGAACAGGAGAATATAACTGGGCAAAGATATTAACAAAAACTTTAGGAGGAGGCCTAAAGGGAGCGTTAGCAGCAAGCCCACTAAAGCCGTTAGCAACAGGTTTGAGTGTGGGAGCCGTTGGTGCATTAGAGGATTATATATACTGTTTAGAGTGCGGAGAAACACATGAGCAAGCATTGAAAAGTGCAGTTATTAATGGAGCACTTGAAGGTGTTACAACAGGTGGCATTAAGTTTATAGGTAACGCAATTGGCAATAAAGTTAAGGCAAAATCATCGAAAAAAACTAGTCCAGCTGACGTAGAAAAACTTCCTCAATATGAATATAGCAAAAGTGTTATAGAAAAGTCAGATGATTTATACCACAGATTTTCTTCAATATTAGATGATTTTATTTTAGAAAATCCAGTAGTATATAGAAATGATGGTAGAATAGAGCATTTAGTTCATGGAAATATAAATGGAATGGATGGAGTATTTCATATTACAACAAAGGGAGATATAATTATTCATAGAACATTTATACCTTCATCTGATTGGGCAAGATTTTCCAAAGTGTATGGATTACCGGAGCTATCTGATATTCCAGTGTTAAAGGGGAGTTTTTATGAATAAATATCAATATAAGGTTACTGGGGATTATAGAGATTGGTTAGAAATGAAAAAGGGAAATACAGTTATACATAATGGTAGCCTAATAGGTCTTATAGCATTTGGTAATAATAAGTTAGAAATAAGGTTGAACTATGGATTAGATAGATATTATCTCTATGAGCTTAAGTTTTTAGAGGACTTTATTATTACTGTACCTGTAAAAGATTTTTATGATAATAATTATATTTATGTTCCTTTAGTTTTTAATAATGATGAGTATAAAGAGCTTATTGAAATATGTTATATAGATAAGAATTTACTTAAAAATGTGAAAAAAGTTAATAAAGGTGATATATTTATTATACTATTAAATCTTTTTAAAACTGTTTTTGGTATAAAAGAATATTTAGATTTTTCTGATATAACAAATAACATAATATGTTTTTCACAAAATGATGAAGAAATTAAAAGGTGCCTTAATAATTTCTACAAAAGACAAGAGGTTAATATGCGATTGGATAAAAATGGTAAAACAATTACTACCTTTGTAGAAATTAATGGATGTTTGTACGAATGGAATGCTGTGGTGAAGATAGATGACAATTACTATTTTAAATTTGTAGATGATTACTTAATATCTATATCGTAATATAATGTGATAGTATAATGATTTAAAAATGTTTGATAAAAACTCTAAGATAGTGTTATCGAAACATATAGTTAAAGTAAGGTGAGCAGCAAAAGAATCTAGCACTGCTAGAACTGCAAAAAGTGTTGCAGGAAAAGCGGGAGCAGCTGTGAAAGCAACAGAAGAAAATTCCAGTATGGTTCGTGTTGGAAGATGGATGTCTCGTGCTGAATATGATAAGATGGTTAAAACAGGAAGGGTACAAATGTCTCCAAATGGCAATCGATCATATGTAGCGTATCCTGCTGATATAAACGCGTTTGGGAAACAAGCAAAACCTGGCAGTATTTATGTAGAGTACGATGTTGATGTGAGTGTTCTTCGCAATGGTGGGAACGAGTTGTGGGCACAGATACCTGGTCCAGATTCATTACTAGATCGTTATGATCGTTATAGAGGGCTACAGGGAATTTCAGAAATGCCACTTGCAAAAAATATAGAAATAAAAGGGAGCAAATAAATGAGTTTTAAAATACCAATTTCTGATATTGTTAAAATTACACAAGAGTGGAGCGATAATATTAGTAAAAAATATAAAGAGAAATTGAGAGCAGAAATACTTATAAATGAAGAATCGTTGTACAGGGTTGTTTTTGAGTTAAAAAATTGCATGGCTCAAGTAATTGTAGAGCAAGCGGAATTTGCACCGTATAAAAATATATCTTTTGAAGTCGCTGGAATGAAAAATAATAAATCTGATTATGTTTATTGCTGGTATGATAATGGAAATGAGAGTAGGAATGAAATTATTTTTCAATTGAACAAAGGAATTGAGTTTGCACTGAATTATAATTAATATTAGTCGATAAAAAGATAGTATATGGATCTATATCGAATCGTAAGGTTCTTGAGCAGGCGAGGAATGCTTTAGGAAAGGCAAAGGATCTTGCTGGAAAAGTGTTTGGTGAAATCGCTGACCATGAAGAAACAACGGATAGGGGTATGTCGGCTGAAAAACCTGTTAAGGGTATGCTGGCACGCCCAGGCGCGAAGGTGGCTAAAGGTATGTTGGCACGCTCAGATTCAAAGGCTGTTAAAACGTGCGGTGATTTCCCTGCTCCTCTGGCGGTGATAAGTGACTTATGTGGAATTCGATGTAAAGTCAAGTAGTATTTTTCCTGGTTGAAATAAAAATTGGAGGCAAATTTCAGGACCTGAATCGTATTGGGATAGAATGAACCAATATAGAGGATTACCGCCGATTACTGAGATGCCGGAAACGTTTAACATCAAAATTATGGGTGAAAAGTAGTGAATCGAGTTTCATATTTTAAAGTAAGAAAAGCTGTAGAACAGTGGTTAATAGACAATAAAACAATGTTTAAAAACAATAATATTTTAGTTGAGGAGGTTGAGAAGACATACGAACAGCTGTTTATAATTTTAAGTTTTCAAAAGTGTTTAGCTGCGATAGTTGTTGCAAAAGATACATTTGCGCCTTATAGATATGTGTCATTTGAAATGGGTGATATAGTAGATGGAGTTCACAAAATGATATACTCGTGGTATGATAATGAAAATACAACTATTAACGAAGTTGTTGGAAGTTTAGACAGGTCGATAGAGATTGCTTTAAATTACAATAATAGCATTTTATAATCTTAACTTTATGATAAAGTGAAAACTTCGATTTTCTCTACACGTGTCTTGAAGGTGTGACAACAGGTGGAACTAAGTGGCTTGGTAACGTTATCGAAAATAGAATTAAAGCAAGGCGAGCAACAAAGGCAAAGGCTGCAGATAGCAAACCTGGCGCTGTTGCTAGAGAGGCAGAAACAGCTGCTAAAACTGAAATTGTAGTAGAGAGTGCTAATAGTGGACAAGAATTTTTACCTAAAGGATATAAACCGCAGCATGGAGAAAGGACATTTGAGGGTTACGTAAATAGTAGTGTTTCTAAAGATAAGGAAACAAAGTTGTTTACACGTTCTAGTGATTTTAATACTAATCCGTCAGAGGATATGTATTTTAAGCGATTTGGAACAAAACCTAACCAGCATGGAATTGAAGGTCATCATGTACATCAACCAATAAGGAATGTTAATCTGAATACGTGTGAAATAACGGGTAAACCTGGTAGTAAAACAAAAAATGGCGGAGTAACAGTTCCAGGGGTAAGAGATGTAAAACAATTATATGAATGCTTAGAAAACGGAAATATCATTTGGGAGGCGAATGAATATGTGTCAATTAAGCGAAAGACAGATAAAGTTTTTTGAGTTGTTAAAGTCAATACAAGAAACAGCGGTTATTCAATCAATCAATGAAATGAATAAACATGACAGTTTAGAAGATGTATTATTTAATGCAACGTATGAAGTTATAGCATCAATATGTGAAGTGCTAGATGGATATAATAATCATATTAATTTAGAATTGATGGATAAAGATGACAACATTCCTTTGCGTTCGGGGATAGAATTGCATGATATATGTGCCAAATATATAAGGTGTGAAAATCCGTATAAAAATGAATAATAATTAAAGTATTTCGACCAGTTATGTATCAAAAAACATGACTGGTTGAACTTAGTTATTTAGAAAATGAATATAAAAAATTAATGGAACAAAGAAAGAAGAGTAGTATTAAAAAACAATGGAGAGGTGGAGGATAAAAAAGGAGAAAAAATAATATATAAAGATTGTAATAATGTTGTCTTGTAGGTGATGCAGAAGGAAAATCCTTTTTCCAGTATACTGCGATTGACAGATATTCACGCTGGCGCTATGTTGAAGCCTTTGAAGAACACAGCACATATTCTTCTGCAATCTTCATGCAGCACCTCATTCAGCGCTTTCCAATGCCGATTGAATGCGTTCAAACAGATAATGGCCCTGAGTTCACAAAGCGTTTTACACAGCATTCTAACGTGACATTAACTATGTTTCAGCGTTTAAAGTAACTCCAACCCATTTACCAAATGTTTTACTTTCTTTTCTTATACCTACTGCAACATTAAAAACTTCTCCGCTTATAACCCGGAAAAGTTTGCCTTGCGGATTATTTTTTGAGAAATGAAGCCCTCTCAATACTCCTCTTTTAGATTTTGATTGATTATCTTGCACAAATTTCATCGAAAGTCCAGCATCTTTAAAATCATTGTAATTATATGTTTCCATAAAGTAATCTCTATTATCTCCAAATGAAGTTGGTTCTATAATAGTTACTCCTTCTATTTCTTTTTTAATATAATTAAATTTACCCATGTTAGTTATAATTTTTATAGATTTATAAAAAGCTTAAGTGATGAGGACTAAAAAGAATTCCTAATGTGTTAGAATTTTTGGTCTAACTTTTTGGTGGACGGTTCACATATATGTTGGCTTTTTAGTTTAGTAGTTTTAACTTAGAGGGGTATACTACTTTAAGGATAAAATCAACTAAATAGTATAGCTTAAAATAAGCAAGTTTGTGTTTTTATTAGATAAACGCAAAAGCTAATTTTTGCATTAAATTAGCTTAATTTTGTGATTTTGTACCAATTTATAAAAATATCAATTCCTTCTTTAAAATTCATTTTTGGTTCATAACCCAAAATATTTATAGCTTTAGATATATCAGCATTCGTAATATCAACATCCCCAGCCTGTTTAGGCATCTCATTGACTATAGCTTTTTTCCCAATTGCCATTTCCAATGTTAAAACTAGATTTTTTAAGGATATAGTATTACTTTCTCCAATATTAAATATATTATAACGTTTCTCATCAGTATTTATCCAATCCATTGCCTTAACAATTCCATCTACAATATCATCAATAAAAGTATAATCCCGCTTAGATTCACCATCTCCAAAGAATGGGATTGGCTTGTCATGAATTATCATATCTGTAAATTTATAAATAGCCAAGTCTGGACGCTGACCCGGACCGTAAACTGTAAAAAATCTAAGACAGGCAACATTAATAGAGTATAATGAATAATACACATGGCAAAGCAACTCTCCTGATTTCTTTGTAGATGCATATGGAGAAATTGGAAAATCAACAATATCTTCTTCTGAAAAAGGTACCTTTTTATTATTTCCATAAACAGATGAAGATGATGCAAACACTAATTTTTTAACATTAGAATTTCTCATACATTCTAAAATATTTATAGTTCCCATAACATTAACATCATAATAAAGTTCTGGATTTTCTATTGATGGTCTTACCCCTGCGCAGGCTGCTAAATGAACAACTATGTCTATTTTATTTTCAGAAAATACTTTTCCTACCGCATCTTTATCACGAATGTCAATTTTTTTAAAAATAAAGTTATTTTTTATAGCACATTGTTTTGCTATTTTTTCTAGTTTTATAATATTTTCCTCTTTTATTTGTGGGGAATAAAAGTCACTGAAATTATCTATTACAATAATTTTGCTATGTTCTTTTAAAAGAGCCTTACATAAATTTGAACCTATAAACCCCGCTCCACCAGTAACTAAAATTGTAGCCATATAATTCCTCCTATACTTTTTTATTAATATATTCCAATGTCGCTTGTTCTCTAGATATTACCTTGCAAGGGTTACCTATTACAATTGAATGGTCTGGTATGTCAACATTTACAAATGCATTAGCTGCTATTAAAACATCATTGCCTATTGTAATATTACCAACAATCGTAGAGTTTACCCCTATCCACACGCAATCCCCTACTTTAGGTGTCCCCATTCTTTTTCCACGGTTCTCTTGTGCTATGGTTACCCCTTTATGAATATTTATATTGTTTCCTAGCAAAGCATTAGGATTTATAGTTATATTATATGCATGCCCCAAATAAAACCCTTTACCAATTTGGTTTGCAGAACCTATTTCCAGACCATATTTTTTGCGACTTCGGCTTAGAAAAAATTTGCAAATATATCTTTTGATTATAAACTTAGAATATTTTGCTCCCCTTAAAAAATATAAAAAACGTACAGCATGATTAGTAAAAAAACCTTTTAAAATAGTTTTATTATCATTCTTTCCGTAATACCTGTAAACATCAGATTTTAAGTAGTCATTCATGTAAATTACCTTCCGACAGAATAATATTTAAATCCTTTCTTAGACATTTCTTCTGGCAAATAAATATTTCTCAAATCAAAGAAGTACTTATCTGATACTATTGACTGGATTCTCTCTAAATCTAAATGCCTAAAAGCATTCCATTCTGTAAGCAAAACAATAGCATCTGAACATTTCATAGTTTCATACTCATCGTTGCAGAATTCTACTTTGTCTAAAATATCTTTAAATCTCCACTTACCCTCTTTTTCGCCCTGAGGATCATACGCTTTTATCCTTGCTCCCATCTTAACAAGTTCAGGAATAATTACCAGTGATGGTGCTTCTCTCATGTCATCTGTTTCAGGTTTAAATGTAATTCCTAAGAAAGCAATGGTTTTTTCATTAACATCACCTAAAGCATTTTTTATTTTTTTAACCATTTTTAGTTTCTGTTCTTCATTTGCCCTTATTGTCGCTTCAATTACTGAAATTCTTTCACCATGTTCTTTAGCAATTTCAGCCAACGCCTTTGTATCCTTAGGGAAACAACTTCCTCCGTATCCAGGTCCTGCATGTAGAAATTTGGGAGATATTCTACCATCCTTACCCATAGCAGTAGCTACATGATTTACATTTGCTCCCACCTTTTCACACAAATTTGCTATTTCATTTATATATGTTATTTTCATAGCGAGAAATGCATTGGAAGCGTATTTTATCATCTCTGCTGTTTCTATATTAGTCTCTACAAAAGGTGTCTCATTTATATAAAGAACTCTATAGACTGTTTTCATAATGTTAAGAGCCCTATCACTTTCAGTTCCTAGCACCACTCTGTCTGGATGAGAAAAGTCATAAATTGCAGAACCTTCTCTTAAGAACTCTGGATTTGATACTACATCAAAATCATAGAGTATATTTCTATTTTTGAGTATTTTTTCTAGTACAGCTTTTACTTTTTTTCCTGTCCCAATCGGAACTGTTGATTTATTAACTATTACCTTATATCCATTCATATATTCTGCTATACTACTTGCAACAGACAATACATATTGCAAATCTGCACTACCATCTTCTTTCGCTGGAGTTCCAACCGCAATAAAAATAACGTCATTATTTTCCACTGCTGTTTTTATATCTGTAGTAAAACTCAAGTGCCCTGATTTAACATTATTTTTCACAATATCGTCTAATCCCGGTTCAAAAATAGGTATAATTCCATTTTTAAGCTTGTTGATTTTTTCCTTGTCTACATCAACACATGCAACATCATGACCAAAATCGGACAACATTGTTCCCGAAACAAGGCCTACATACGCTGAACCTATAACTG
>CAKSGI010000014.1 GCA_934454005.1 uncultured Eubacteriales bacterium
CTATATTAACTTTTATATATTGGTCTCCTCTGCCTTTTCCTCTTAAGTGAGGTATTCCCTTACCCTTAAGCTTAAATATATCTCCAACTTGAGTCCCCTCATGTATACTATAACTTACCTTCCCATCTAATGTTGGAACCGTAAGTTCAGCACCTAGTGCTGCTTGAGCAAAAGTTATTGGAACTTCACACCAAACATCATCACCCTTACGCTCAAACATAGGATGAGGTCTGACATTTATAAACACATGCAAATCTCCAGATGGCCCACCATTAATTCCAGAGTTTCCTTTACCAGCAACCCTCAAAACCTGATCGTTATCAATTCCTGCTGGAATATCTACCTGTACAGTTCTCTTTACTCTAACTCTTCCATTGCCACCACAATTCCTACAGGGTTTCTCTATGATAGTTCCCTTTCCACGACAAGTATCACAAGGCCTACTACTCTGCATAACACCAAAAGGCGTCCTTTGTGTCACCTGAACCTGCCCCGTTCCATGACACGTTGGGCACGTCTTAGGAGATGTCCCAGCCTCTGCTCCAGAGCCAGAGCACTTACTACAAGTTTCTATATTATGGTATGTAACTTCCTTTTTACATCCCTTTGCAGACTCCTCAAACGATATATTTACAGTTGATTCTGTATCACTACCCTTTCTTGGTGCATTTGGATTAGCTCTTCGCCTACCAGTTCCTCCAAATCCGCCAAAAAAGCTATTAAATATATCACCTAAATCTATATCTTGGCCAAATGGACTCCCCCCTGTTGGTCCTGCACCATAACTTGGGTCTACTCCTGCATGACCAAATTGATCATATCTGGCTCTTTTTTCCTTATCAGATAAAACTTCATATGCTTCATTCACTTCTTTAAATCTATTTTCTGCTTCTTTATTGTTCGGATTTAAATCTGGATGATACTTTTTTGCAAGTTTTCTATAAGCTTTTTTTATTTCATCTTCCGAAGCATTTTTAGGCACACCCATAACATCATAAAAATCTCTTTTTTCTGCCAAAAATTACCACTCCTACATCTTTTTAATAAAGTTATTATGCTATACGGGAAATTCCGTATAGCATAACATGCTCTTATCGCAATTAATTATTGTCTACATCCTTATAGTCAGCATCATATACATTATTATCTGAATTTTCAGCAGCTTGTGTATCGCTTTGAGCTTGAGCTGATTGATCTGGAGTTGCCTGTTTGTAAAGTTTTGAAGAAACTTCATACATTACTTTTTGTAAATCATCTATACCCTTTCTTATGGCTTCGATATCGTTAGATTTACTTGTTTCTTTTAATTCAGATACTTTTTGATTTAGATTCTGTTTGTCATCCTCTGGTATTTTATCTGCACTATCAGATATAAGTTTTTCTACAGAATAACAAAGATTATCAGCTTCATTTTTTACATCTATCTCTTCTCTACGTTTTTTATCTTCTGCAGCAAATTTCTCAGCATCTTTAACTGCTTTATCTATATCATCTTTAGACATATTTGTGCTAGATGTAATTGTGATATTTTGTTCTTTACCTGTACCTAAATCTTTTGCATAAACATTTACTATACCATTAGCATCTATATCAAACGTTACTTCTATTTGCGGAATTCCTCTTGGTGCTGGAGCAATACCATCTAACTTAAATAGGCCTAGTTGTTTATTGTCTCTAGCGAACTCTCTTTCTCCTTGCAATACATTAATTTCAACTTGTGTTTGACCATCTGCCGCAGTTGAGAATATCTGACTCTTTTTAGTTGGAATTGTTGTATTTCTTTCTATTATTTTTGTCATGACTCCACCCATAGTTTCAACACCAAGTGATAATGGTGTAACATCAAGGAGTAGTAATCCATCAACCTCTCCGCCTAAAACACCTGCCTGAATAGCAGCACCAATAGCTACACACTCATCAGGATTTATACCTTTAAATGGATCCTTCTTTGTAAATTTCTTTACAGCTTCTTGGACCGCCGGAATTCTAGATGAGCCTCCAACCATAAGCACCTTATCTACTTGATCTATAGATAAACCCGAATCTTGCAATGCCTGGCGAACGGGTCCCATAGTTCCCTCAACTAAATCAGATGTAAGTTCATTAAATTTAGCTCTTGTTAATGTAAGATCCAAATGTTTAGGTCCTGTTGCATCTGCTGTTATAAAAGGAAGATTTATCGCTGTTGATGTAACACCAGATAATTCTATTTTTGCTTTTTCTGCAGCTTCCTTTAATCTTTGCATAGCCATTTTGTCAGAGCTTAAATCTATGCCAGATTCAGCCTTGAATGAACTTACAAGCCAATCGATTACTCTTTGGTCAAAATCGTCTCCACCTAAACGGTTATTACCTGCTGTTGCTAGAACTTCTTGAACGCCATCTCCCATTTCGATAATAGATACGTCAAAAGTTCCTCCTCCTAAGTCGTATACCATAATCTTTTGATCATTTTCTTTATCTATTCCATAAGATAAAGCAGCTGCTGTAGGTTCGTTAATTATACGTTTAACATCTAATCCTGCAATTTTACCTGCATCTTTTGTTGCTTGTCGTTGAGCATCTGTAAAATATGCAGGTACAGTTATAACTGCTTGTGTTACCTTTTCACCTAGATAAGCCTCTGCATCTGATTTTAATTTTTGCAAAATCATTGCTGATATTTCTTGAGGTGAATAATCCTTATCATCTATTTTAGTTTTATGATTTGTACCCATCTCTCTTTTTATAGAAGAAATAGTTCTATCTGGATTGGTAATTGCCTGACGTTTTGCACCCTGGCCCACCATTCTTTCACCTGTTTTAGAAAAAGCTACAACTGATGGTGTTGTTCTAGTTCCTTCTGCGTTTGTTATAACTTTAGGCTCACCACCTTCGATAACTGCTACACATGAATTAGTTGTTCCTAAGTCTATTCCTATTGTTTTTGACATAATAAAATCTCCTCCAAATTTTAAGTATTATATATAAATTAATATTAATTTGCTGCTTGAACCATAGCATATCTTACTATCTTATCAGATATTCTATATCCCTTTTGGAATACTTCTGATACTACATTCTCTTCTAGATCGTCATTTTCTATATGTGAAACAGCATTATGAATATCAGGATCAAACTTATCT
Organism: uncultured Eubacteriales bacterium; assembly: GCA_934454005.1. The sequence continues at coordinate 3,126 of CAKSGI010000014.1, forward strand.
CCTTTTTTTCCAAAAGATTCCACTCCTAAAGTTTTAAAAGAATCTAAAAGCTGATTTTGAATAAGTTCAAACCCTTTTCTATACTCCTCATCGGCTGTATCGATAGATTGCATTGCTCTTTCTAAACTATCAGCTATTGGCAATATAGCAGATACCGCAAAAGCTGTTGCATCAGAATATATCATCGTTTTTTCTTTTTCTGTCCTTTTTCTATAATTATCATATTCAGCTGCAGTCCTAAGTAATACATTAGTTTTTGATTCTAAATCTTTTTCTAGTTTTTTGATTTTTTCCAATAATTCATTATCCTTATTGTTTAAATTAGTTTTGTCATCTTTTTCTTCATTTAAACTTTCCTCTTGGTCTAATTCAATTTCTTCCGATTTAACATTACTTTTTTTTTCTTTACTCAAACTATGTTTTCCCCTTTCTTAATAAAAATTATATATTAATTAAGTATCAAGAATATTAGATAGTAGTTTTCCAACTGTTCTAGTAATATATTCAAGATTCGTAATTGCTCTTTTATAATTCATTCTTATTGGCCCTATTATTGCTATAGCCCCAGCCTCTTTTCCAGAGATACTATATCTAGATACTATAATGCTAGAATCTGCAAGCTCTGGTCTTTCACTTTCTAAGCCTACCATAACATTTGTTTTGGCTCCTTTATCCTGGAAGATAAGCTTTATTATCTCATCTCTATCACTTAAAAACTCGATAATTTTTCTAGTATCATCAACATCAAAATTCTGCGAAAACAACAAATTATTTTGGCCATCTAAATTTATCGATGCACTCATTATTTCTTTTGAAGATAAAAGTATAGATTCAAACACCGGTAAAATTAAATCAGATATCTCATCTAAGGTTAATAAAATTTTATTTATAAACTCTAATGTTATAGAAGCAACCGGCACTCCAACAAATTTATCATTTGTTATACAATAAAAAAGCTTTAATATATCGTTTGTTATCTCATAATTGCTTCTAAATAGTTTATTTTTAATAAGGCCTGTAGATGTTATGATAACAATCATAGCATTAAACCTACCAGTTTGAACAAAATCTATCTTTCTTATTACTGAATTATCTTCTGGTGGAGCTGTTGATATCGCTATAAATCTAGTTATTTCTGCAAGTACTTGTGAGGCCTCTTCTAATAAATGCTCAGGATCATATGCAGATGATAAACCTCTATTTATTAACTCTTTATCAATATTAGAAATATGCAAAAAATCTTGATGTTTCAAATTGTTTATATACTTTCTATATCCCAATTGCGAGGGAATCCTTCCAGCAGACGTATGCGGTTGTTCTAAGAAACCCATGTCCTCCAAAAGTGACATATCATTTCTAATTGTAGCTGGTGAAACAGAAATATCAAGAAAATCACACACAGCTTTAGAGGAAACCGGCTCCCCTGTTTGTATATATATATCTACTATAGCATCTAAAACCTTTAATCTTCGGTTTTCTAAGCTCAAAAATATCACCTCTTTGCCATAGTTAATACCAGATTAAACAGGATAAATCATTATTATAAATACCAGTTTTTTCAAAGTTAGCACTCTAAGCTCAAGAGTGCTAATCTATATTTTTAATTTACCACTTATTTATAAATTTGTCAAGTAGTTAAATTACAAATTAAAATAATAAATATTTATTTGTTTAGGAATTAATAAATTTATCGAAAAATTTCTGCATTATTAATAAAAGCTTTAAGATAATTGTATCGTTAAACTTGACATAGAAACCCTAGTTTTATATAATATTACTATTATTTTGAATAGTTTAATAGGCTTAAAAGGTGGTATATAGATGGAAAAACAAATTTTGCTCACTGAAGATGGGTTAAAAGCTTTAGAAAATGAACTAGAAGAGCTAAAAACTGTTAAAAGAAGGGAAATTGCAGAAAAAATTAAAGTTGCACTCTCTTTTGGAGATCTTTCTGAAAACAGTGAATACGACGAAGCAAAAAATGATCAGGCAATGGTGGAATCTAGAATTGCAACTATAGAAAAAATGCTTAAAAATGTTAAAATTATAGATGAACAAGAACTTAGCACAGATATCATAAATGTTGGAACAAAGGTACGTCTGCATGATATTGAATTCGATGAAACATGCGATTACAAAATAGTTGGATCAAATGAAGCAAATCCGGATGAGGGAAAAATATCCGATGAATCTCCTGTTGGTTCTGCTCTACTTGGACATAAGGTCGGAGACAGAATTGAGGTTGAAACTCCGGGAGGAATTATAGAATATGACGTTGTAGAAATCTCTAAATAAAAAATCGTGTAGTAGATAGTGAAAGGGAGTTTATTAATGGCTGATAACAAAAATGATCAGATAAATACAGAAGAAGATATAAGCGAATTGCTTAAAATTAGAAGAGATAAATTAGACTCACTAAAAAAAGAAGGAAATGACCCTTTTGAAATAACCGTATCCAACAGAGATTCATATGCACAAAAAGTAAAGGATAACTTTGAAAAACTTGAAGGTCAAGATGTCTGTGTATCTGGTAGAATAATGAGTTGGAGAGATATGGGAAAAGCATCATTTCTTGATATTCACGACGTTACAGGTCGTATACAAATATATGTTAGAATAGATGATGTTGGAGAAGATGTATATAAATCTATGTCTAAATGGGATATTGGAGATATTGCTGAAGTTAAAGGTTTTGTATTTAAAACTAGAAGAGGCGAAATTTCTATACATGCAAAGGAAATTAAACTTCTTTCAAAGTCACTTTTACCTTTACCTGAAAAATTCCATGGTTTAAAAGATACAGATTTAAGATATCGTCAAAGATATGTTGATTTAATGGTAAACCCTGATGTGAAAAATAATTTTATAAATAGAAGCACAGTGATTAAAACCATTAGAAAATTCCTTGATGATAAAGGATATATAGAAGTTGAAACTCCTATATTAAACACCATACCTGGCGGAGCAACTGCAAGACCTTTTATTACTCATCACAACACTTTAAACTTAGATCTTTATTTAAGAATAGCCCCTGAATTATATCTAAAAAGACTTATAGTTGGTGGAATGGAAAAAGTTTATGAAATAGGTAGACTTTTTAGAAATGAAGGAATGTCTGTAAAACACAATCCTGAGTTTACAACTATAGAACTTTATGAAGCCTATACAGATTATAATGGTATGATGAAACTTACAGAAAATATGATAAATGAATGTGCAAAGGTCGTCTGTGGAACAGATAAAATTACTTATCAAGGGGAACAAATAGATCTCTCTACTCCATTTAAGCGCATAACAATGATAGATGCTGTAAAAGAGTATACGGGAATAGACTTTAAAGAATTTATAGGGGATACCAAAAAAGCCAAAGAAATTGCTGAATCTTTACATCTAGAAATAAAACCAACAGATACCTGGGGAGATATATTAAATCTTGTATTTGAAGAAAAAGTTGAAGAGAACCTTGTTCAACCTACATTCATATATGATTATCCTGTAGAGGTCTCTCCCCTCACCAAAAGAAAAAAAGATCAACCAGAACTCGTCGAAAGATTTGAACTATTTATAACCAGAAGAGAATTAGCTAATGCATATTCTGAGCTTAATGATCCAATAGATCAACGTGAACGTTTTATGCACCAAATGGAACTCAGAAAAGCCGGCAATGACGAGGCAAATATGATAGATGAGGATTTTTTGACATCACTTGAATACGGAATGGCACCAACTGGTGGTATGGGAATGGGAATTGATAGACTAGTTATGCTTTTAACAGACAGTGCATCAATTAGAGATGTCATAATATTCCCGACAATGAAACCTTTAGACAAATAAAAAACACCGAAAACCTAGTGTTTATTCGGGTCCCGAAACTTCTGGAAGTCCAGATAAACAGCAATTTGAACATCAAATTTACACCGTTTGATGCTCAAATCGGTACAAGCAAGAAAAAATCGTACAATAAAAAAAGTTGGCAATCCCAACCGGGATTGCCTATTTTCTAAAATAAACTGAAATGTAAATTATAATTTACGGAGGACAATGACAATGATTTTGAATAAAATAAAAAAATTATTTGGCGGACTTAACTTGACCTGGCCAAAGTTAATTGTTTTTTCAATTATCGCAGGTGCATATACTGCAATTATGGAAATATTACCGGTAACTAATGATACTTCATTCGCAGACATAAGGGCAACCTTTGAAGTGTGGATTCTGTTTGGAATATTAATTATTATGAACAGCAAATCCCCAATTGATTCAGCATCAAAATGTTTTGTGTTCTTCTTAATAAGTCAACCTCTTATATATCTGATTCAAGCTCCTTTTAACAGTATGGGTTTTGACTTTTTTCAAGCCTATGGACCCTGGTTTATATGTACACTCTTTACTTTCCCAATGGGGTTTATTGGCTATTTTATGAAAAAAAATAAATGGTGGGGATTATTCATATTAACACCTATATTATTACTACTGGGGGGGCTCTTGTCTCATTACATAATAGAAATTCCATTTACATTTCCTTTTCACTTATTAACTATCTTGTTTTGTTTTACTACATTATTGTTATATCCATTATGTATATTTAGTAATAAAAAGGTTAAAATTGCAGGAGTTATAATTAGCACTATAATTATTTTTGTTATGCTCACTATAGCATTTATATACAGACCTGTATATAACACTACAATTTTGGTTTCTAATAATGATGTGTTTTTTGATGAAAAATGCAATGCGTATTTAGAAAATGATGCAATTGGTAAAGTTAATATAGAATACAATGAAACCTTCGAACGCTATGTGATAAATGCAGGTTTTACAAGGAAAGGAAAAACTAACTTAATAATTGTAGATGAAAATGATAAGAAAACTGTATATGAACTTAGTGTAGGTCATAATACCTATGATAAACGCAAAAAATAAGATACTACTCTTAGCAAATAAGTGCGAATATCATATACTATTTAAACTTGTCAAAATTTACACCACTTGATGTTCAAATCGGCACAAGCAAGAAAAAATCGTACAATTAAAAAAGAGTAGGCAATTCCAACCGGGATTGCCCATTTTTAAAACAAACAGAAATACAAATCGGGATTTTAATAAGGAGTGAAAAGAGAAATGTGTGAGGAATGTTACTCTGAGGAAAATAGAATAACGCCTTTACTAAATCCACTGGACTGCTTAGAAAACCACACTCAATATATTTGTGGAACTTGTGGACGTTGCATTTGTATTGAACATGACCCAAACAGAGGATTACAAAGATGGAATTTTCCTTTTAAGTCATTGGAAATTGCAAAGCTTTATTTACGAACAGCCGATTATACAACGAAAAGTTCATGTGGTATTTATGAGATAGAGAACAGTAAAGGCAGAGTATCTTATAAAATATTCGCTAGAAATGAGGATTTACATCTATTCTTGAAAAAGAATAAAGATAAGAAATGCAAACAAATGACACCTGTATTTAATGTTGGAGAGTATAAAGAATATTCACATACAGAAGTACGAAAATTGACTTCTGATGAAATAAAACAATATATGAGTGAACGTTAAACTTCAGTTTGTCAACTTGTCCTTTGAAAGAGGAGAAATCCTTTTCTCAAAGGGCTTTTTCTATTTATACGGATATTCGCAAACTACAAGATAAAGACAAAACTTCATATACTCTAGGTCTAGCTATAAATAACAGTTTAAAAGAAGTACATCCAGGGCTTGTTCCGGATCCATCCATTAAGTTTTGCTTCCGAAAGCAATTTAACAAATATTATGGGATTCACACCCAGTTCCGTAACGCCATTTTGTATATTAAATGATAAAGAAATACAGGTAAAAGTATATCTCGGCAAAGATTTTTTTGAATTTCCCAGCATCATAGAAATTCACCCTAACGACAACACCCGCAACAGTCCGGCTAAAATCTGAAGATCTAGTAAACATTATAAGTGAATATGAAAACAAAATGGAACTGTTCAAATTTGATCTTTTTGATAACTTTTTTAATTCAAAATATTTAATCTCCATTATTCTTTTTTATCTCTAATTCTGTTCCAACAATATTCCTACATGTTCTACAATAGATTGCTCCCTTATAAACACGGGTTCCACATTCAGGGCAATAAACATCAAGCATCTCAATTATTTCTTTTTTACCATCTATTCCCTCTGTAACTATATTCCTTTTTAACTGTGAAACTATTTTATATAACACTATTGAAACAAAAGCAATAAATATAGATACAGCTATAAAACATACAATAATAAATGGATAATTAATTTTTGAGCAACTTATTGTTATAACACTAGAACTATTAGGTAACAATAATAAATTGCCATATTCATCATAAGATGAATATACATTTATATCTGCGTTTCCTAATTCTCTTTTTGAAAGTTCATCAATTTTTTTTGATGAACTATATGAGTATTTTACCTGTCCATTGTAAAAACCTACTAACTCAATTATTGAGCTTAAATTTATTTGATCTTCTAAAATAGCTTTATTAAACATCTTAAATCCATTATCTGTTTCAAGTTTCAAAACGTTATTTTCTCCCAAAAGTCTGTTAAGATCAAAATTTATTTCTTCTGCACTACCATATAAGCTTATCTTTAGTTCTGTCTTTGTAGATTTAATTTGTGCAAATCTCAAATTTAAAGAATTTAGATACTTTTTTAACATCTCAGAATATGGTTTTTCTTGATTATCATAAAACTCAAATAAAATTTCTCTTTTTAAAGAGTCGTCTCTTAATTGATTCATGTTTACAATAATATTTTTTATCTCACATTCATTTCTATTAGATATCTTAGCTTCAAAAGATGCAACCTCACCAAAGTATATAAACTTATCACTCCCTTTAAAATCTATATATTCCGACCGGTCATTGTCTATAATAATCTCAGACTTTGAAATCTTACTTTCATCTTTAAAATTTATTTCGTACTCTAAATAAACTTTTCCTGTATAAGAAGATACAAAAGAACTTAAGTCTATTTTTTCGTTAAACAGTTTTTTATCATCAAAGAAATTGCTTTCCTCAACATGTGTAGTTATATAACCAGAATTATTGTCAATAACATTGTTTGTTTTTTCTAAAAGTTCATAAGCATCCTTTGCCTCAAAATAAATATTAAAAACTTTATTATCATTAATATCATAGGATCTAATTAACCCAAACTGTGGAACACGGTTATTCATATAATTTGTAATATATTCCGATTTAGAATTAAAACTTCCTAACGGAATACAAAAACTAATATTTCTTTTAAAAGTCCCGTCATGGTTAATATCCGTTGCGATTGAGACTTTATCAATCCTTAAATATTCAATATCTCGTACATTTATAAAATTAGCAGTTTCTATTGTTTTGCCATTATAATTAACAATCGCACTATTTTCTGTTAAAAACTCATTTTTAGAAGATATTAAATTTTTTTCTTTTCCAATTTTCTCTAGCCACCAAAGTAAATCCTTACTGCTGAAATTTTCTTTAATAATAAGACCGCTAGTAAATGGGCTATTAGGGCTTTCAAAGACTATATTCGGTTTAAATCCTAATAAATTTTCTATTTTTTTTATGTATTCATCTTTACTACCAAAGCTCAAAACAAATTTATATATCACATTATACTCATCATCTAATTTTTCATGCGAAAGCTCAGACGGACAATTCAATTCTATGAGAGAATCTAATGCAGCTTCGTTTCCATTAATCTCACTTTTTATTTTCTGTTTACTAATACTACACGTAATGATTCTAATCCCTGAAAGATCACTATTAATTGTCATTACCGTATCTATTTTAGACTTACAGCCAGCAAAAAGAAATAATAAAAGAAGTATTATTATAAAACCCTTAGATACATTTTTAATCATGCTTATTCTCCTATTTCAAACGGATTTTACTATATAATTATAAAATAATATTACATCATATCAAAATCCCAGTCAACTAATATAAGTATAAAAAACACCTCATCGGGAATTATATCCCAGAGGTGATTTTTTATGCCATTAAATAAAGATATAAATAAAACTATCGAAGAATTTAAAACTCTCTTAAGAGCAAACGAAAGCTTTGATCTTATATACAGAACTATAAATATAAATTCAAAAACCGCTTGTTTCTTTTTTATAGATGGTCTGGTTAAAGATGCAGTAATGGAAAAAATGCTTGAATTTCTATATTCTCAAAAAAATGATGATTATTTTAAAGATGTATACAGCTTTTCAAAACATTGTGTTCCTTATGTAGAAGTTGATATTACCGGAGATAAAGAAAAAATTTGCACAAATATATTATCAGGTATGCTTGTCCTTATGGTTGATGGATTCGATAAGGCTATAGTAATAGATGTTAGAACATATCCTCAAAGAGATACAAGTGAGCCGTCTACAGATAGGGTTTTAAGAGGTTCTAGAGATGGTTTTGTAGAAACATTAGTAAGTAATACTGCTCTTATTAGAAGACGAATAAGAAATGCTGGGCTTACTATGAAAATATTCTCAGTAGGGAAAATGTCAAAATCGGATGTAGTTGTTGGTTATATGGATAACAAAGTAGACAAAAAACTTCTAAAGGATGTCTGCGATAGAATTAAAAATGCAAAGGTAGACTCTCTAACTATGAATCAACAAAGTCTAATAGAAGCTATCTATCATTATAAATGGTACAATCCCTTCCCAAAAATAAAACACACTGAACGTCCGGACACAGCTGCCTCTGCAATTTTAGAAGGAAATATTGTTATTCTTGTAGATAATTCACCCTCTGCTATTATCTTGCCAACGTCAATATTTGATATATTAGAAGAAGCCGATGATTATTATTTTCCTCCTTTTACTGGGACATACCTGAAAATTTCAAGATATATTATAGGACTATTTACCTTAATAATTACTCCTTTATGGCTATTATTACTGCAAAATCCTTGGATGATCCCTGAATGGTTATCATTTATTAAAATTTCTAAAGAAATCAATCTACCAATCTTTTGGCAATTATTAGCTTTAGAATTAATTATAGACGGTTTACGATTAGCGTCTCTTCATACTCCCGATGCAATAAGTACAACCCTAAGCATAATCGCTGCTATAGTTTTAAGTGATTTTGCAGTCGAAAGTGGATGGTTCAACTCAGAAAGCATGCTTTATATGGCATTCGTGGCCATGGCAAACTATGCTCAACCAAGCATAGAACTTGGATATTGTTTAAAATTTCTTAGAGTTTTACTTTTAATACTAACGGCAATCTTCAATATATGGGGATTTTTCGGAGGATTAGTCTTAATATTTTTTATGATGTTATTTAACAAAACTGTTTCTGGTAAGCATTATCTATATCCACTAATTCCATTCAATGGCAAAAAACTCATCACAAAGGTCCTTAGAACCAGAGCAAAAGTTTCTGAATAATTTTTTACAAAAAACCAAACTTTAATAAAATCTAAAATCAAATAATATTTATAAATCCTCCTCAATTCAATATTGTATATACTATTTGTATATTTTAATCGCGATATAAATAATATATAGGCTACCAATTAAAGCAATATTAACTCATTTGCTATATTGGTAGCCATTTGTTAAATATTTAATAATTACTTTTCTTGTAAAGCACTTCCATCTGCGGCAGTCATCTTACCTGTGGCAATCATTACTATATCTATAATAGTCCAAATACCACAGCCCCCACAAGTAACCAACTTTAATATCCCTAATCCTGTATAGCCAAGATAAAAACGGTCTACTCCCAAATTCCCCAAAAAAATTGATAAAAGCAAGGCAGTTCCTTTATCTTTCATACCAATCCCTCCAATATTATTTTGTTGTTATAATTATACTATAAATAATCAATTTATACGGATTTTTATATAAATTTTACATATTTTTTTAAAATTTAGCAAAATATTTCAATTTTTATTTTTTATTGTTAAATTCCCTGTATAAATAAAAATAAAATCTATTAACCACCAAATACCAAATCCTCCTAAAGTCAACAACTTTAAAACTCCCATACCATAATATCCCAAATAAAATCTATCTACTCCTAAATAACCTAATAAAAATGAAAGCAATATTGCAATCTTTTTATTTTTCTCCATAGCAATTTCCCTCTTTATATTTTTATAAATTATATGAACTCACTTTAAAATCTATTCTTTAAAAAAATATAAATTAGTCATATTTTCATCATAATTATAAAAAATATATTATAAATATAAGCTATATCATATAATATAAATGCATATTTTTTAACAAATATATAGAATAAATATGTAAAAATTCTTTCCTAGTGTAATATAATCATGTAGGGGAGAGTGATAACATGGAATCATATGACAATTATATCAAAGAAAGACTTTCTAAACTGCGAAACAAAAAAGGGGTATCTGCACGAAACATGAGTCTTTCAATTGGGCAAAGCGAAAACTATATAAACGTTATAGAAAATGGCTATTCTTTGCCTTCTATGACAGTATTCTTTTATATTTGCGAATATTTAGGAATTACTCCTAAAGAATTCTTTGACGATAAAAGCAATAACCCAAAACTAATAAAAGAAATTGTCTTAATTTTAGAAAAAATGAGTGATAATCAACTAGAAAATATCTTATCATTTATCCAAAACTTTAAAGATTAAAAAATACGCTTTAGCCAATATCCAAAGCTAAAGCGTATCCTTATTATTTATGGTTTATCCTCTAAAAGTTTTACATCTATTTCAAAAGTCTTACTTTTAGATTTGTTATCCTTATTATACCTAAATATAGTTAGTTTTACATCATCACCTGCTTTATAATTTTGAAATTCAGAGTACAACAAGTTCAAAGAAGTTACCTCTTTATCATTTATTTTTGTAATTATATCACCTTTTTGAACACCTTTGTTCCTTAAATCACTTTCTTTATCTATATTAGCTATAATTATTCCATTAATAGATCCATTTTTTGAATGTACTTCTTTAGCATTTATTCCTAATTTTACTCTATTAGAAACAAACCCTTGCTTTATTAAATCATTTGCAACAGGTTTAACTGTTGTCATAGGTATTACAAATCCAATTCCCTCATAACTTGTTGATACTACCTTTGATACATTTATTCCCACAATTTGGCCATACATATCAAATAGCGCTCCTCCTGAACTCCCTGGATTAATTGCCGCATCTGTCTGTATGTAATTGGTAACTGTATTTAATTCATTAATTTTCCTATCTAGTGCAGAGATAATTCCTTTTGTTAATGTGTTGGAATAATCAGTTCCTCCCGGATTTCCTATTGATAATACTGACTCTCCAACCATCAATTGATCCGAATTCCCGAATACTGCTGGTTTAAGTTTTTCTGCTTCAACTTTTATAACAGCTAAATCCGTTCTTTTATCAACGCCAACAATATTCGCAGTATATTCATTGCCATCCGAGGTCTTAACTTTCATATTTTTTTCTACAACATGTTCATTGGTTACAATATAGCCATTTTCGCTCAAAACAACCCCAGAACCATATCCTTTAATAACGCCATCCGAATCCATAACACTTATCAAAACAATGCTTGGTGACATATTTTTAAATATTTGTTCCGGTTTTAGTTCTTCTTTCCCCCTAGGAATATCGTTAAGAACAATTGAAGGACCATTTGGATCTATATATAATGATTTTGACGAATCTTTATCGCTTTCAACCTCTTGTTCTTGAAATATCAAATCATCTTTAAATCTTCTAATATTATTTCTTTTACTAAAACTATATGTTAACAAAGATATAAGTGTAAATAATAGAACCATAAATAAAGAAAAAATAGTAATTAAAAAGGCTTTTAACCCCACACTCATTTTATTTGCGTTATTATAATTTAAATTCTGTGGTAATGGATTTTTAAATTCGTTTTCATTATTTTCTGTATTTTGATTCATATTGTTATTATTCACTATTTTTCCTCCTTCTTGTTTTTAAATGTTTTATTATTTTCTAAGTTTAATGGAATATAAAATTCAAATTCACAAAACTCTCCTTCTATACTATGCGCATAAATTTCCCCTTGATGCAAATTTATAATAGTTTTTACAATATATAAGCCTAATCCCATTCCATTTTTATCCTGACTTCTAGATTTATCCGTTTTATAAAACTTATCAAATATAAAATTCAAATCATTTTTCGAAATTCCATGTCCACTATTTTTAATTTTAAAATTAGCTGTTTTCTTTGATGAAGTAAGTTCAATTTTTATATATCCATTACTATTTGTAAATTTTACAGCATTTTCTATCAGGTTATATACCACCTGATGTATCATATCAGGATCACCATTTAAATATATTGGTTTTGTATTCTCAATTCCTTTTATTTCTATCTGCTTTTCCTCTATCTTAGATTCGAACGATAACAATGATTTAAAAACTATAGAAGACAAATCAAATTTTTGATAATTAATTCTAAGTGAACCACTATCAATCCTAGAAAGGCTAAGCATAGTTGTTACAAGTCTAGAAAGCCTTTTCACTTCTGATGACACTATATCCAAATAATACATACTTTTAGATGGTGGTATTGTTCCATCTAAAATACCGTCAATAAATCCTGCAACTGTAGTCATTGGAGTTTTTAATTCGTGCGATACATTAGCAATAAAGCTCCTTCTTGTTTCTTCCGATTTCGATAAGGAATCTGCCATATTGTTAAAGGCTACTGACAGTTGCCCTATCTCATCACTCCTCCTCACAGGAACCCTTTTAGAAAAATCACCTTTGGCAAAACGCTTTGCCGCATCAGACATCTCACTTAATGGTTTGGCTAAATTATATGATAAAATCCATATTATAAAAAATGATACTACAAATGCAAGCAATGATGCAAGTATCAGTAACTTAAATATGTCTTTTCTAAATTCATTTATATACCCCGTATCAGTTGTAGTAATAACAACTCCTAAATTTGTATCTTGTCCTTTCACAGTCACTACAACGGGAACCGCCACAACATAACAGTTATTATCATAAAGACTAGTTACTTGTGCATATTTTCCATCAAGTAGTGCTTTATTAATTATATCTAATGGTACTTTTTCTTTTGTGTGATTGCATAACGAGTCGTGCGAACATAACAGTGTATTCCCCTGTAAATCAGTAACAAATATATCTGCATCTATATTCTGGGAAAAAGTTGATATAAACTCTCTAATTAATATGTTATCTATAACCACTAAATTATCGTTAATACTTTTACTATTATTAGATACTATTTTAGATACCGCAGCTGCATTTGATTCTAACAAACTTTGTTTTTCATTTCCCCAATAACTTGTTACAAAAATTAAAAACATTCCTCCAAGAGTAATAAAGCTCGTTATAATAATCAACATTGTAGTTATAAAATATTGCTTAAAAATAGAATTACAGAACATAGCCCTCTTTGAACGCATTTTTATTTTTTCACCTCAAATTTGTACCCTACTCCCCACACAGTTTTTAGTTCCCACTGATCAGAAATTCCTTCTAATTTTTTTCTTAATCTTTTAACATGTACATCCACAGTTCTAGAATCTCCATAATAATCAAATCCCCAAACCTCATCAAGCAATTGGTCTCTAGTAAAAACTCTATTAGGATTACTTGCCATAAAATAAATTAATTCTAATTCTTTTGGTGGTGTATCAACTTTAGTTCCATTTACACAGAGTTCATAATTAGTAAGATTTATAGATAATTTATCATATTCAACTCTCTTATTTTCAGTATCTTCTTTATCAGTACTCCTCCGCAAAACTGCCTTTACCCTTGCAACTACTTCTTTAGTTTCGAATGGTTTAACTATATAATCATCAGCACCCAGTTCAAGACCTAATATCTTGTCAAAAACTTCACCTTTCGCTGTAAGCATTATTATAGGGCAATTAGAATTTTCTCTAATTTTTCTTAAAATCTGCCAACCATCCAACCCTGGAAGCATAACATCAAGCATAACTAAATGAGGTTTTTCATTATTAAACATCTCTAAAGCTTTATCTCCATCATTAGCGATTATTACATCGTAACCTTCTTTTTCTAAGTATAGTCTTAATAGTTCACAAATATTATTATTATCATCAACTACTAATATTTTAGACATGTTACACCTTCCTTTATATATCATCTATATAGACATTATTATAATGACTAATTGTTAACCATCTATGAATATTATAACACTAAATTCAAAATTTTTATACAACTATTAATAGTATAATCAAAGAATTTAATGTAAATAATAAGATAAACAAAATTAAAAATCTTCAAAAAAAATACAAAGCAGGTGAATTTTTTTGGAATATGTAAAAGCGTTCATTGTTGGTGGACTTATATGTGTAATCGGACAAATATTAATAGATAAAACAAAACTAACTCCTGCAAGAATATTAGTTCTATTTGTAACATTAGGAGTTGCCTTAACAGCTGTTGGACTATACGAACCAATAGTAGAATTTGCAGGTGCAGGTGCCACAGTCCCTCTTACTGGATTTGGATATACTATGGCAAAAGGAACTATGGAAGCCGTAAGAAACAAAGGATTAATGGGTGTATTAACAGGTGGAGTTATATCCGCCGCTGCCGGTATTGCCGCTGCTATTTTATTTGGTTATATAGCAGCATTGGTTTCAAAATCAAATGATAAATCTTAATTTATTCATTAAAAATGATTTAAAAAATCCCTTTGAAACTATAAAAGCTTCAAAAGGATTTTTTTTATTTATTTTATTAACTTATATTAGCTCAATTACAGCCATTTCTGCTGCATCTCCACGGCGAGGTCCTAATTTTGTAATTCTAGTATATCCACCGTTTCTATCAACATACTTAGGAGCAATTTCGTCGAAAAGTTTTTTTACAACATCTTCTTTTGTTATAAACGCCATTGCTAAACGTTTATTATGCAAATTGCTCTCTTTTGCTAGAGTAACCATTTTTTCAGCCATCGAACGCACCTCTTTTGCGCGACTAACTGTTGTTTCTATTCTTCCATTTTCAAGAAGAAAAGTAACCATAGCTCTAAGCATGGCAGTTCTATGAGCAGTGTCTCTTCCTAGTTTTCTTGTCCCCGGCATCGACATTCACTCCTTTAGAAATAATTATTGTATTTTCTATTCGTCATCTTTATTTAAACCAAATCCTAAAGATTCTAACTTAGCTATAACCTCTTCTAAAGACTTACGACCTAAGTTTCTAACCTTCATCATTTCATCTTCTGTTTTATTTATAAGGTCTTCAACAGTATTTATTCCTGCTCTTTTTAAACAATTAAACGAACGAACAGATAAATCTAATTCTTCAATAGTTGTTTCAAGTGCTTTATCGTTCTTATTTTCATCCGAAACCACTACAACTTCAGATGGATAATTATCATCTGTAAGATATGCAAATAAGTTCAGATGCTCAATAAGAACTTTTGCTGCAAGCGAAACTGCTTCTTCTGCATCAATAACTCCGTTTGTCCAAACTTCTAATGATAATTTATCATAGTCTGTAATTTGACCAACACGAGTATTTTCCACATTATAATTAACCTTTAAAACAGGAGTATATATAGAGTCTACTGGTAACAGGCCTATAATTCCATTTACCATATTAGATTTATTTTTATCTGCTGGAACATATCCTCTGCCCTTATCAAACGTTATCTCCATATATAATTTTGCATCTTCATCCAATGTGGCAATATGCATTTGAGGATTAAGTATTTCAACTTCACTATCGCATTTTATTGATTCTGCAGTAACTTCTCCTGCACCCTCAACATCAATTTCGACTGTCTTGGGTCCATTACAATGTAATTTTGCTGTAAGGCCCTTAATGTTCAAAATTATTTCTGCAACATCCTCTTTTACTCCAGGAATTGTTGAAAATTCATGTAAAACACCATCAATTTTTATAGCTGTTACTGCTACCCCAGGCAATGAAGAAAGTAACACTCTTCTAAGACTGTTCCCTAAAGTATTACCAAATCCACGCTCTAATGGTTCAACTATAAACTTGCCGTATTTCCCGTCCTCCGATATTGTCTCTATATCTACTCTTGGTTTTACTATCTCGATCACGAGCAATCCTCCTTAACTCCCAATATTATTATTTGGAGTACAACTCAACAATTAGAGTCTCTTCAACTGCTAATTCTATATCTTCTCTTGTTGGAATAGATATCACTTTAGCTTCAAGAGATTCACGGTTAGATTCTAACCATTTAGGAATCGGACGAGAAGCGTTTGCTTCTAAAACAGACTTAATTTTTTCGCTGTTACGGCTCTTCTCGCAAATAGAGATAACCTCTCCCGGTTTTGTTAAGTAAGATGGAATATCTACTCTTTTTCCATTTATTTGAAAATGACCATGAACAACTAACTGTCTTGCCTCTGCTCTTGATGAAGCCCAGCCAAGTCTATAAATAACATTATCCAAACGAGTTTCTAAGATAGATAATAAAGCTTCACCTGTTTTGCCTTCTCTTTTTTCAGCCATCTCATAATAATGTCTAAATTGTCCTTCTAAAACTCCGTAATAACGTCTTGTTAACTGTTTTGCTCTAAGTTGAATTCCGTATTCTGAAACTTTCTTGCGTCCCTGACCATGCTGTCCTGGTGCATAGTTCCTTCTTGTCACTGCACATTTATCTGTGTAGCATCTTTCGCCCTTCAAAAAAAGTTTTTGACCTTCTCGGCGACAAAGCCTACAAACGGCTCCTGTATATCTTGCCATATTATGGTTACACCTCCTATAATCTTAAATTAGACACGTCTTCTCTTTGGAGGACGACATCCGTTATGCGGTATTGGAGTAACATCTTTTATCATGCTAACTTCAAGACCAGCTGCTTGCAATGCTCTAATTGCTGCTTCACGTCCTGAACCTGGTCCTTTAACAAAAACCTCAACTGATTTCATTCCATGATCCATAGCTGCCTTTGCCGCCGTTTCAGCGGCTGTTTGAGCCGCAAATGGAGTTGATTTTCTAGAACCTCTAAATCCAAGTTCTCCTGCACTAGCCCAAGAAACAGCATTTCCCTGAACATCTGTTATTGTAACTATTGTATTGTTAAAGGTAGACTGAATATGTGCAGCTCCACGTTCAATATTTTTACGTTCGCGGCGTCTACGCGTTGTGGTCCTTTTTGCACCTTTTTGTGCTGCCATTTAGAATTCCTCCTTTAGCTTATTTCTTTTTGTTTGCCATTGTCTTTTTAGGGCCTTTACGTGTTCTTGCATTTGTTTTTGAACGTTGCCCTCTTACAGGGAGACCTTTGCGATGACGTACACCGCGATAGCAACCTATTTCAATAAGTCTTTTTATGTCAAAAGCAATGTCTCTTCTGAGATCTCCTTCAACTGTACAAGAGTTGTCAATATATTCTCTTAATTTAGAGACATCTTCTTCTGTTAAATCTCTTACACGAGTATCAGGATTTACTCCTGTTGCGGCAATAATGTCGCTTGCAGTTTTACGACCTATACCAAAGATATAAGTAAGACCAATTTCAATTCTCTTATCTCTTGGTAAATCAACAC
>CAKSGI010000015.1 GCA_934454005.1 uncultured Eubacteriales bacterium
GCAGAAATAGAAGGTGAAATGGGAGATTCTCATGTTGGCTTACAAGCAAGGCTTATGTCTCAGGCGTTAAGAAAATTAGCTGGAGCGATTTCTAAATCTAATTGTGTAGCTATATTTATTAACCAGTTACGTGAAAAAGTAGGTGTTATATATGGTAATCCTGAGGTTACGCCAGGTGGAAGAGCTTTAAAATTTTATTCTTCTGTTAGAATTGATATAAGAAAAATTGAAACTTTAAAAAGTGGGGGAGAAGTTATAGGTTCTAGAACTAGAGCAAAAGTCGTAAAAAATAAAATATCTCCTCCATTTCGTGAGGCGGAGTTCGATATAATGTATGGAAAGGGCATATCTAGAGAAGGAGAACTTCTAGATATAGCAGTTAAATTAGATGTTGTTAAAAAAAGTGGGGCATGGTTCTCTTATAAAGAAGAAAGGCTTGGTCAGGGAAGAGATAACGTTAAAGAATTGTTAAAGTCTAATAAAGAACTGTCAGGTAAGATTGAATTTGAAGTTATGGAAAATATGGATAAGTTGTATTCAAAAACGTTAGCAAAACCTAAAGAAAAACCATCTGTTGGGAAACCATTGGAGGTTCCTGTTGAAAATACTTCAAAGAAGGAAACAAAATCAACTGCTAAGAGAGGCACAGCAAAAGCAAGTATAGACATAACGGTGGATGATTAATGATTATTACTGATGTTAGACCTCAAAAAAAATCTATGGTAGCGATATATTTAGACGGGAAATTTGCATCTAATATAGACAGAGAAACTTTTCTTCTTAGTGGTTATAAGTTAGGGTCATATATAGAAGATGAGGATTACTTTAAATTAGTTAGAGAATCTAATGATAGGCGAGCAAAAGAGAAAGCTCTTTACCTTATTGAACATAGAGATCATTCAAGTAAGGAGCTTTTTGATAAAATAAGAAAAACTACAGATGCAGAATCTGCTAAGGCTGCAGTTAAAAAAATGCAAGAAGTTGGCCTTGTAGATGATGCTAATTTTGCTAAAAAATATGCGAGAGATTTATTTTATAGAAAAAAATATGCACCTAAAAGAGTTGAGTATGAGTTATTAAAGAAAGGAATAAACAAGGATATAATTCAAATTGTTATAGAAGAAATAGACGTAGACTCAAGAGAACAAATAATGCAATTGTTATTGGGAAAGTATAAAAATTGTTTAGGTGATGAGAAAAAATTAAAACGTACGATTGCCTCGTTACAGAGGTTAGGCCATAATTGGGATGACATTAAGTCTGCATTGAATGAAATTAGAGAGTAATTTATAAAATGTGCATGGAATGGGGGTAACTGGCATAAACTTTTAGTTTGTGTGTTTGAATATGACATATAATATTGGTTTATTAAGTCTTGGGTGTGAAAAAAATAGAGTTGATGCTGAAATTTTGTTATTTAAACTCAAAGAATCTGGATATAATATTGTTTCAAGCGTAGAATTAGCGGATATTGTTATAGTTAATACTTGCGGTTTTATTGATGATGCAAAAAATGAAAGCATAGAAGAAATTTTATTAGTAGCAAAGTTAAAAAAATCTGGATTATTAAAGGGGATTATAGTGACAGGGTGTCTTGCAGAAAGGTATAAAGAGGAAGTTCTGAAAGAGATACCAGAAGTGGATGCAGTTATAGGTATAGGTGCTAATAACGATATAGTAAAAGTGGTTAAGAATGTTATTAATGGAATAAAGACAGAAAGTTTTCCAGACAAGATTCTATTACCATTAAATGGTGATAGAATTCAAACAACCCCAAAGCAATATGCTTATTTAAAAATAGCTGATGGATGTGATAATAAATGTACTTATTGTGCGATTCCATTAATACGTGGAAAATATAGAAGTCGAAAGATAGAAGATATTTTAAATGAGGCCAAATTATTAGCTAAAAATGGAGTAAAAGAATTGCTTATTATTGCCCAGGATACTACTAGATACGGGCAAGATATTTATAGAAAACTAGAATTACCACAACTTTTAAAAGAGCTTTGTAAAATAGATGGTATAGAATGGATTAGACTGCTTTACTGCTATCCAGATAGAATTACTGATGAATTAATAGAGGTTATTTCTTCTGAAAATAAAATTCTGAATTACATAGATATTCCGTTACAGCATTGTAATGGAAGAATTTTAGAACAAATGAATAGGAATGGCGATAGAAAAAGCCTTACTGAGCTGTTTAAAAAATTAAGAAAGAAAATACCGGGCGTAATTTTGAGGACAACATTTATTTGCGGGTTTCCAGGAGAAACAGAAGAGGAATTCAACGAATTAGCTGAATTTATTAAGGAAATAAGATTTGAACGAATGGGATGTTTTACATATTCTAAAGAGGAGGACACTCCTGCAGCAGAAATGGATAACCAGATTGATGAAGAAATTAAATTGAAAAGACAAGAAATTTTAATGAGAGAACAAATGAGTATTATGGAAGAAAATTCTAGAAATATGGTTGGAAAAGTTATAACGGTGTTGTTTGAGGGATATGATGATGAGTATGGTCTTTATTATGGTAGAGGCGTGGCAGATTCTCCAGATGTAGATGGTAGGGTATATTTTGGTACAAAAAAAGATATACCTAAAAATGGAGAATTTTTAAATATAAGGATAGACGATTTTGACAATTGTGATCTTATTGGTGAGATCGTATAAATTTGTTTGGGAGGCAACCAACATGAATACACCTAATAAATTGACTGTTTTTAGAATTTGTTTGGTGCCATTTTTAATTTTATTTTTATTAACAAACTTTACTGTACATAGATTTATTATTGCGGAACTAATATTTATATTAGCATCATTAACGGATCACTTTGATGGAAAAATAGCGAGAAAAAACAATCTTATTACTGATTTTGGGAAATTTGCAGATCCATTAGCAGATAAAATTTTGGTTTTTTCTGTTTTTATATGTTTTGTAGAGCTGGGTTTTGCTAATGCACTTGTGGTTATTATAATGATAATAAGGGAGTTTATTGTTATATCGATAAGGCTAGCGGCTGTTGATAATGGAAAAGTTATTGCAGCAAATAGTTTGGGTAAAATAAAGACTGTGAGTCAAATAGTTTCAATTTTAGTTATACTATTTTTACAATATGTGTTAGAATTAATTAATTATAAAATTATTCCTATAGTTTTTTGGGATTCAAAAATAACATTTGGAGTTTTAGAATCTGCATTTAATTTTACAGGAAATTTGCTTTTATGGTTATCAGCTGTGCTTTCAATTGTATCTGGATGTAAGTATGTATGGGATAATAGAGAATTTATAAAGAATACTAAATAATCTAATTTAATATCAACTTTTGTTAATATTTTATATTATATAATAAGTGATATTTTTAGTTTAATTATTCACCTAAAAATAGTAATTAATATTTTTATTTAGGGGGTGAGTGTATGTTTAGTAGACTGAAATCAGAACTTGACTCTATTATGAGTAGAGATCCAGCAGCTAGATCTAGACTAGAAGTTTACTTTTTATATTCTGGATTCAAGGCGGTTAAATCTTATAGGAAGGCTAATTGGTTTTTTAGGCACAATATGAAATTTATTGCAAGATTTATTTCACAAAGAAGTAGACATAAAACTGGAATAGAAATTCACCCTGGAGCAACAATTGGAAAGGGACTTTTTATAGATCACGGAATGGGTGTTGTAATAGGAGAAACTACTATAATAGGAGATAACTGTACTATTTATCAAAATGTGACTTTGGGCGGAACAGGAAAAGATACAGGAAAACGTCATCCAACATTAGGAAACAATGTATTAATTGGTGCTGGGGCAAAAGTTTTAGGTCCATTTAAAGTTGGAGATAATGCAAGGGTAGCTGCTGGAGCGGTGGTGTTAAAAGAAGTGCCACCGAATACTACTGCAGTAGGTGTTCCTGCAAGAATAGTCGGAGAGGATAAAGTAGAACCAGAATTACTGGATCAAATACATGTTTGTGATCCTGTGGCGCAAGATTTTATTAAACTTGAAGATCAAATGGTCAAAATTAATGAAATAATAAATACAATGAAAAAGAATATAAGAGGAGGAAAAGCGGATGAAAATTTATAATACAATGAGTAGAAAAAAAGAAGAATTAAAAACTATTATTCCTGGAGAAGTTAAAATATATGGTTGTGGTCCTACTGTGTATAATTTTATCCATATAGGAAATGCAAGACCTATTTGTGTTTTTGATACAATGAGGAGATATATGGAATATAAGGGACTTAAAGTTATTTATGTACAAAATTTTACAGATATTGATGATAAAATAATAAAAAGAGCAATAGAAGAAAAAAGTGACTATATTACAGTTTCTAGAAACTATATAAAGGAATATAAAAAGGATGCACATGGCCTTAATGTTAAAGAACCAACAATTGCACCTCTAGCTACAGATAATATAGATTCTATGGTAGATATAATTTCAACTTTAATTGATAAAGGGTATGCGTATGAAGTAAATGGAGATGTTTATTTTAGGACTAGAAAGTTCAGAGAGTACGGTAAATTATCACATCAGCCGCTTGAGGATTTGGAAGCAGGAGCTAGAATTAATATTGGAGAACAGAAGGAAGACCCAATGGATTTTGCTTTGTGGAAAGCTTCAAAAATTAATGAACCTTTTTGGGAAGTTCCATGGGGAAAAGGAAGACCTGGGTGGCACATAGAATGTTCAGCTATGGCTAGGAGATATCTTGGGAATACTATAGATATTCATTGTGGTGGTCAGGATTTGATTTTCCCTCATCATGAAAATGAAATTGCTCAAAGCGAATGTTGCAATGAAGTTCCGTTTGCTAATTATTGGATTCATAATGGATATATTAATGTTGATAATCAAAAAATGTCTAAATCTCTTAATAACTTTTTTACTGTTAGAGATGTGGCTGAAAAATATGGTTATGAACCAATTAGATATCTGATGATAGCCTCACATTATAGAAGTCCAATTAATTATAGTGTGGATATAATAGAACAGTGTAAATCTGCTTTAGAAAGGCTTTATACTTGCAGAGACAATTTAAAGTTTAGTATTTCAAACACAGTTTTAGAAAAAAATGAAAATGACGATCAGTTAATTGATTCTATACTTGGATATAAAATTAGATTTATGAAGGCAATGGATGACGATTTAAACACTGCGGATGCATTATCTGTAATATTTGATTTAGTTAGAGATATTAATATAAATATAATATCATCAGGTAGTGTTTCTAAAAATGTTAAAAAAAGTGCACTAGATCTTTTTAATGAGCTTGTAGACGTGTTAGGATTGCTTTATAATGATAATAAAGAATCAAAATTAGATGATGAAATAAAAGACCTTATAGAAAAAAGAAATAAAGCAAGAAAGGAAAAAGATTGGGAAACAGCGGATGCAATTAGAGATAAATTAAAAAAAATGAATGTAATTTTAGAAGATACACCTCAAGGAATTAAATGGACAATAAAAAAATGAGTTGATTTGCTGACATTTATAAAATAATTAAAGACTAATCCATTTATAAAAAATCAATACCATTTTGTTTGTGGTTTTGATTTTTGTGGATTAGTCTTTTTTGTTAAGGAGTTTTATTTTTATTATCTAATTCAGTAGTTATATTTTTCAGGAATTCTTCTATTTTGTTTTTGATCCTTTGAGGTACTGGTAGATTGCAACAAACCATATTTTTTAATATGCTTATAGATTCATATAACATGAAAACTAAAGAAAAAAATTCGCACAATCCTAATTCTTGGAATCCAAAAAGTTCTATATATTCATTTGGTATCATAAATAATAAATTTATACGTATTATGCAATCAATGCACATTAAAAAGCCTACACATGCAAGCATGGCAACTTTTCTAATAGCTCCGTTGATTCCAATAGTAGAGTTGAACTTTTTTTCTTTTAACGCTCTTAATAGACCAAGAACAATATCAAACATCATAGAAATAGCAAGAATATTTACTATCGAATCATTGGCTAAACTTTCTATTACTTCATCTATCATGTTGATCACCTTAATTCGGAATTTTTAAGGAATCGCCAGGATATATAGTGGTATCAGTAAGAAAGTTTAAATTCATAATTTCTTGATATCTGTTTCCATTCCCTAAATATTTTTCAGAGATATTCCAAAGTGTATCTCCGGATTTAACAGTATATATTGTATAATTGTCTGAGGAATTATCGATTTTTGCTTTTGGGACGATTAAGATTTGACCTGAGTATATAATGTTTGGATCATCAATTCCATTTATACTGGCTAAATATTGATAAGAGATTCCGTATTTTTTTGCAATTTCACTTAAGGTATCACCAGATTTAACAGTATAATATGTAATAGAATTGGAAGATTCATTATTTAAGGAGTTTTCATTATGATTATTATTTTTGCAAATTTCTTTTGGCAAATCTCTATACATAATGTCCAGGTCTACATTGCTGCTTATGCCGTCAATTCTGCCGGAAGATGTGTATTGCCAAATATCGCAGTTCATTTCTTTTATATTGTTGTATTGAGCAAGCCATAAAGTGTATCTGTTTGATAATTCATCCTTGTTCAAAAAATTATTGAACCAATTTAGATTAGCATAAACACCTGCCCAGTAACCTGCATTTTCAATTTCTGTACAAAAAGCAATGCACATATTAGTCATTGTTGATTTATCGTGATTATTTGAGATTGAACTGTCTTCAATATCATAATAAATAGGTAGATCAAGCGATATATTTGCGGATTTCAAAATAGATAAACAATATTGAGCTTCTTGTTTTGCATTATATATGGATTCAGCGTAGCTATAATGATAAATACCTACTTGTATTCCTGCGTTTTTAGCGTTTTTAATGTTTTGATAAAAGTATCTATCTACGTCTCCGCATTCGCTATATCCCCATCCTGAGCGTATTATTGCAAAATCAATACCTGATTGTTTTACCAAATTCCAATCGATATTTCCCTGCCAAACGCTTACATCAATGCCCTTTTTGCTCATTTATATACCTCCTAAAAATTAGTGTTTCATAATACAGCAAAAAAGGGCATTTTTTTGCACTGATTAGTGCAAGTTTTAATTATTTAATTTTTATTTCTCCAAAAATCACATCTGAGTTTATATATATAGTTGGAAATTCATTTTTGAATGTATCAGATTTTTCATTAATAGTTTTGCCAAACATGTTTTTACTAAAAATCTTAATATTTACATTTACAGGAGCAATAATGGTACAATTGCCAAATCTAGTTTTTGCATTTATATATACATCTTTATTGATAGATGAATCTTTAATATTAAGCGTTACTTCGCCGAATATTGATTTTAAGTTTGTTCCAATAAATTCTTCTCCTTTGGAATATATTTTTTCTTGCTTTCCAAAGATTACATTATATTCGTTTTGGTTGTTAGGAAAATTAGGAATATTATTTTCTGAATTAGATTTTGGTGATTTAACTCCGTGCATTATGATTTTTATTCCAATTATTATTATAGCGACTGCGAGTATAACTTTGAATAATATGTCATTAGGAATTATATCATATTGATTTAGAAGTAAAAGAATACCGATCGCCAGAAATAGCAGATTTAAAGTTTTATCTCCTTTATTAAATAATCCTATAATTGATGGAATTATAATGAATAATGTCCACCATCCATTAAAAAAAATATTTATACTGAATAGGTTAAAATAGTTGCCAATCATAACAATGCCAATGGCTACTAAGCAACATCCTAATAGTATATTTGAGTATTTTTTGTTCATGAGAATTCTCCTTTACTAAATTTCTACTTTAATTATAGCATAAAATAAAAAAATATTAAATTAAATATATATTGAAATGATATTATTTGATGATAAGTGATGACTTTGAAATATTGTATAAATAAGATTGCAAAAATCAATTAGTTAAAATGAAAGAATTTATCGTGAATATAATATAAGAAGTAAATGATGATAGATTTAATACGCGCATTACGCAATTGTTTTTTATATCACCTTGATATTTTCAGTTTTTATAAAAAATTAAATCCTTACAAATACTTATTTTAAATTTTATATGATATAGCTTTAAAACTTATTAAACTTTAATTATTATCAAGCCTTAATATTAACGGGAGTTTCGCTAGTTAAAAAGCGAAATTCCTGTTATATTTATGACGAAAATAAATAAAAATATTATGTATTATACTCAAATATTTTCTATTATGCATATTAATAAGATGTCTTATATTTTTTATTGCTTCTATTTACTATATTATACATTATTTTTTATAAGACAGGTGTGATAAATTTAATGATAAGTCTTTAAAATTAAATATCTATGATGTATAATAAATCTAATGATAATTTTATGGAGGTTATCATGGAAGAAGTATATTTAGATAATAGTGCAACAACTAAAGTTTGTGATGAATCTGCCGAAAAAATATTTGAAATGCTAACGCTAAAATATGGAAATCCATCATCTTTGCACTCAAAAGGAATAGAGGCAGAAAATGAAATTAAAAAATCAAGAGAGGTTATTTCAGATTATTTGAATTGTAATAACGATGAAATATTTTTTACATCGGGAGGAACAGAATCTAATAATTTAGCGATTTTTGGAGCAGCAAAGGCACTTAAAAGAAGTGGAAATAAAATAGTTACAACTGCTATTGAACATCCTTCTGTTATTGAACCAGTTAAAGAACTTTCAAGGTTAGGGTTTGAAACGGTTTTTATAAAACCTGATAAAAATGGATTTATACCAGAGGAAAAACTTTATAATAATATCGATGATAGAACTATTCTTATCAGTATGATGATTGTTAATAATGAGGTTGGAACAATACAGAATCTTAATAGTTTAAAAAAAATAATTAAAGTTAAAAAATCTCCTGCTTTGCTTCATATGGATGCAGTGCAGGGATTTGGAAAAATGTCGATAAAACCTTCAAAAATTGGTGTAGATCTTGCAACATTTTCTGCTCATAAAATTCATGGAGCAAAAGGTGTTGGAGGGCTTTATGTTTCAAAAAATGCCAGGATTTTACCGATTTTATTTGGAGGAATGCAAGAAAAATCGTTAAGACCAGGAACTGAGTCAGCTGCGTTAATTGCAGGGTTTGGAGCTGCAGTGAGATCTTTGCCTGATGTAAATAAAGAATATAATTATATTTTAGAACTCAATTTGTATTTAAGAAATAAATTAAAAGAGATAAAAGAAGTAGTTATAAATTCCACTGATGATGCGCTTCCTTACATATTAAACTTTTCAGTTTGTGGCATAAAATCTGAGACTATGCTTCATTATTTATCTTCTTATGGAGTTTATGTGTCTAGTGGATCCGCTTGTTCTAAAGGTAAGAAAAGTCATGTTTTATTGAGTATGGGGTTGGATGATAATATAATAGATTCTTCTATTAGGGTAAGTTTCTCAAGATTTAATAATAAGAATGATGTTGATATTTTGATTAATGTTTTAAAGTTAGGAATCGAAAATATAGTAAAAGGGAGTTAGAAATAAAAATGAAGGAAGTTATACTAATAAAAATAGGAGAAATTGTTTTAAAGGGACTTAATCGTAGAACTTTTGAAGATATCCTTATAAAAAATGTAAAGAGATCTATTTCTAACTTTAGTGAGTTTGATATTAAGAATTTGCAATCTACAATTTATATTATTCCAAAATCGGATGATGTTGATTTAGATGAAGTATGCGAAAAGATAGGTAAAGTATTTGGGATAGCGACTTTTTCTAAAGCAGTTGTGGCTCCTAAGAATATGGACGATATTAAAAAGTACGCTTTAGAATATTTAAATGATGATTTAAAATATGCAAAAAGTTTTAAAGTTGAATCTAAAAGAGCAGATAAAAGATTTTCTTTGAAATCTCCGGAAATATCCAGAGAATTAGGAGGTTTTTTATTTGAAAGTTTTGAAAATTTAATTGTGGATGTGCATAATCCGGAAATAACAGTAACAGTAGAAATACGTGAGGATGGAGCTTATATACATTCAGATTCAAAACAAGGTGCTGGAGGACTTCCTGTTGGGACAGGAGGTAAAGCTGCAGTATTAATATCTGGTGGAATTGATAGCCCAGTGGCCGCATGGATGATGGCTAAAAGAGGTATAGAGCTTACTGCAATACATTTTGCAAGTCCACCGTATACAAGTGAACGAGCTGAACAAAAAGTTATAGATTTATTAAAAAAAGTATCCGAGTATAGTGGGAGTATGGTTATGATAACTGTACCATTTACAAAGATACAAGAAAAAATTCAAAAAGAATGTCCGGAGGAACTTTTTACAATAATAATGAGGAGATTGATGATGAAAATCTCTCAAATTTTAGCAAAAAATCAAAAATTTCAAGCACTTATTACAGGTGAGAGTTTAGGACAAGTTGCAAGCCAGACAATAGGGGCAATTGCGTGTACAGATGATGCAGTAAATACTCCAGTATTTAGGCCACTTATTGGTATGGACAAAGACGAAATAGTAAAAATATCTAGAAAAATAGATACATTTAATATATCAATTCAGCCTTTTGAGGACTGTTGTACAGTGTTTACACCTAAACATCCAAGAACAAGACCAATTTTAAAGTATGTTAAAGATGCAGAAGAAAAGGTTTTGTGGGATGACTTAATAAAAGAAGCAATTAATAATATAAAATATACAAAGATAGGATTTAAAAAATAAGATTATTAATATTTTAGTGGGAGGTTTTTATAATGCAAAAAAAGCAAAAGATTGGATTTATAAAAAGTTTTTTTCCGGTTAAGGGTGACACAATAGGAGTTATTATAAGAAAAATAATTTTTATGGTTGCATTGCTAACATTTATAGGTTCGTTAGTTGCTTTGATCAATGTATTACTGATTCAACCTCAACAAAATAAAAATACTTATGACGATATAAAAAGAATATATTATAATCAGTCTGAAGCAGAAAAAAGCCCATATAGACTGAGAAAAGAACAACTTAACGCTATAAGGGAGGTAAATAGTGATATAATTGGATGGATAAATATACCGGATACTGTTATAGATTATCCAGTTTTAATGCCACCAGAGGATGATGACAGTTTTTACCTTTATAGAAACTATAAAAAAGAAAGTACAAAATTTGGGAGTATATTTATAGATCCTACAGTTGATTTGGAAAATAATTATAAAAATATAGTTATACATGGCCATCATATGAAAGATGGTAGCATGTTTGCGAATTTGATGAAATATTCTAGTTTAGACTTTTATAAGCAGAGTCCAATAATTAAATTTGACACAATAAAGGAAGTTGCAGATTGGAAGATTATATCTGTATTTAAAATAAATGTACACTCTGATCAAGGCGAGTTATTTGAATATATCCAAACAGGTTTTGCGTCTGATGAGGAATTTTTAAACTATGTTTATAATGTTAGAGAAAGATCTTTAATAGATATTCCGGTTGATGTAAATGAAAATGACTATCTAATTTCTTTATCAACATGTTCTTTCGAGTTTGATGATTTTAGGACAGTTGTAGTAGCAAGAAAGGTTAGACCAGGTGAAAGTACAGATGTAGATGTATCTAATGCAACTGTAAATCCTGATCCACTATTACCACAGATTTGGTATGATAAACGAGGGGGAACAAAACCAAATATTACAGATTTTGATACTGCCTATAAAAATGGTGAAATAAATTGGTATAAGCCTGTAGAATAAAATTATTGAGAGGGATAAGTTATGATTATAGTAATGAAGAAAAATTCGAGTGACGATGATATTGAGCAGATAAAACGTGTGCTGGATGAGCATGGTTTGGGAACTCATCTCTCTAAAGGAACAGAAGCAACAATTATAGGTGTTATAGGTGATAAAAATAAAATTTTTAATGTTAATATAGAAGCATTACCTGGGGTAGACAAGTGCGTACCGATAATGCATAGCTATAAGCTTGCTAGTAATGATATCTGTCCAGAAGGAAGACTTGTAAAAGTTGGAGATGAAGTTATTGGAGGAAAAAAATTAACTATGATGGCAGGCCCTTGTGCGGTTGAAAGCGAAAAACAGATATTTTCCATAGCTGAAAAAATTAGTAAAACAGGAACAAAATTTTTACGTGGAGGAGCTTATAAACCAAGAACTTCGCCATATGCTTTTCAAGGACTTGAAGAAGATGGGTTAAGGTTATTAAAAGAAGCTGCTGCGGCTAATGATCTGAAGGTGGTAACAGAAATAATTTCTGAGAATTTAGTTGAGAGTTCTTATGATTATTGTGATATGTTTCAAGTAGGTGCGAGAAATATGCAAAACTTTAGACTCTTAAAAGCTATAGGTAAAACTCAGAAACCCGTTCTGCTAAAAAGGGGGATATCTTCTACTATTGAGGAATGGTTAGATGCTGCAGAATATATTATGAGTGAAGGCAACTATAATGTTGTTTTGTGTGAAAGAGGAATTAGAACTTTTGAGACGTCAACAAGAAATACTCTTGATATATCTGCTGTTGCGGTTGTTAAAGAACGTAGTTCACTCCCTATAATAATAGACCCATCACATGCGGCGGGAAAGTCTGCATATATAAAATCATTATCATTAGCATCAATTGCTGCTGGAGCAGATGGATTAATTATAGAAGTTCATCCTGATCCTCCAAAAGCTATATCTGATGCAGCTCAACAGTTAACAGCTGAAGAGTACGAAAATCTTTTTGGTGATATAAAAAAATTATCTGCTGTAATAGGTAGAACATTATAATTAATATTGGCTGATGTGTTTTTAATAAATGCATCAGCTTTTTGCTGTATTCTAAATATTTAATAATGTTTGTGAAATGAAATTTTGAAATGATAATCGAGATATATTAAGAATAATAAAGTAAACATTAGAAATAAGGAGATTTAATAGATTTAAACTAAATTAATCACAAAAAGATATTGACATATTATTTTTTGAGTGTTAAAATATAACTTGTAATTAATTTAGGGAATAAAATATTTTAGTTAATATAGGAGGAAAACTAATGTCTACTTATATGCCAAAAGCAAAAGAAGTTGAACGTCAGTGGTATGTGATTGATGCAGCTGGGAAACCATTAGGAAGAGTTGCTGCTCAAGCTGCAATATTGCTTCGTGGAAAACATAAACCGACTTTTACACCTCATGTTGATTGTGGGGATCATGTTATTATTATTAACTGTAAAGAGGCTATCTTAACAGGTAATAAGTTAACACAAAAGTATTATCATCGTCATACAGGTTATATTGGAAATTTGAAATCTGTTAGATATGATACTTTAATGTCACAAAAACCTGAAAAAGCAATGCAATTAGCTGTTAAGGGTATGATACCAGATAACACTTTGGGTAGAAATGCGATGACAAGATTACGTTTATTTGTGGGTTCTGAACATGATCATGAAGCTCAAAAACCACAAGAATGGAAAATATAGAAAGGAGAATCTTATAATGTACGATAAAGCACCTTATTTTTACGGGACAGGAAGAAGAAAAAGTTCCGTTGCTCGTGTTAGAATTTATAAAGGGACAGGAAAAGTTACAATTAATGATAGAGATATAGATGATTACTTTGGATTAGAAACTCTTAAACTAATAGTTAGACAACCACTTGAGCTTACAGGAACAGGTGATAAATTTGATATAGTATGTAGAGTATCTGGTGGTGGAGTTACAGGTCAAGCTGGTGCGATACGTCACGGAATTTCCAGAGGACTCCTTCAATATGATTCCGAAAATTTGCGTCCTAAACTTAAAAAAGCAGGATTTTTAACTCGTGACCCAAGAATGAAAGAACGTAAAAAGTACGGTCTCAAAGCAGCACGTCGTGCTCCTCAATTTTCAAAGAGATAGTAAGGCTAATTATAATAAAATTTTTTACACCCTTGAAAATTTAACTTTTCGAGGGTGTTTTTTTATGTTTTATATTCATAAAAAGTTTTTTGAGTCTCCATTTTTGTTTTTTATATTATTTTAACACATACGTTTTTGACTTATACTTAAAACAAAAAATATAGAAAGTAATATTAATGCTACACATCCAGTATAATCTGAATAAGTTGCTATCTCTAATGAACGGTTTGTATTTGAAAAAACTTCTATACTTATGGGGAAAAAGTGTAGTAATATATTTGTAATTAGAGCAGCAATAAGACCATGAAAAAATCTGAAAATCATGAATTTTATTATAGAAAAGTTTATTCCATGTAAAGCTGAAAAAATTTGGAAATGAACACAGATTCCACCCCAACCTAAGGCAAAAGACATTAGCTCTATTGGTGCACCATTTTGTGATGCAATCATAGAACCAGAAGTTACTTCTAAAAATATAGGAAGAATAGATTTTGAAATTCTGTGACTTATTCCCAAATTTGACAAGATCGTTGAAATGATATTTGAGACTCCTAAAGAATCTAAAAATAAGATGATAACAGAAAATACTACAACTAATGAACATAAGTTTATTAGGCCATAGCAAGAATCAGAACAAGATTCAATAAATGCAGACGATAGTTTTACTTTTTCTGAATTTTGTGTGTTTTTTTTATTGTTAGTAAAATTTATTTTATTTGTTTTATAAAAAAGGCCTATAAGTACTCCGAGTATTATTGAAGCTGTAATTTGGGATACTAAAATTATTATTCCGGCTTTAGAGTTTCTTAAAAAGTTTATTCCAATAATGGAAACAACAAAAGCAGGTCCGGCGCCGACGGAAAATAACATTATTCTTTCTGCGTCTGAATCGGTTATGATTTTTTTCTCAAATAATGATTTTACACCTCGTGCTGATGTTGGATATCCGCCGATAAGGCCGAGTATTATAGTAGGACCTATATAGCCAGGAAGGTTAAAAAGAAACTTTGTAAGGGGACTCATTAGTTTTCCAATTTTTAATGATAGATTAGATTTTACAATAAAGCTTGATATAACCATAAATGGAAATAAAGAAGGAATTATAATATCGGAACAAAAAAATAGTCCTTTTTTTACGCCTTCAGAACTAAATTTTGGAAATATTAATATTAATGCACATATACATATAACCGAAATAAAAATGATTATATTTTTAATTAGATTAAAAGTATTTTTTAAAAAAATATCAGAGTTTATATTTCTTTTTTTAACTAAAATCAACTTTTTCACCTCCGAGTAAATGTATATGCATTTTTGTGATTTTTATTTCATATTTAGCATAAATTTAATAAAGCTTAATTTTAATGTGTGTAAAAAATTCTAATAAATGAGATTTATGTTGGGAGTGAAAATATGAAGGGGAAAAAAATGCGTACTAAAGGGAAAATGATAAAAGGAAAAAAAGAAAAGTTGGCTTGTGCTATGCAACTTCCAATGCCAGCTATAATGGATTTATCTCATTTTGAACTTAACGGAAATAGAGAGGCTGTAATAGATGGGTGTAAAGGAATAATTGAATATGATGAAAATATGATTAAATTAAATACAGGAAAAATGATCACCAAATTTTTGGGTAGAAGACTTAACATTAAATGTTTAACTCCTGATTCTTTGGTTATTGAGGGAATAATCACAAGTATTGAATTTATAACTTGAGGTGAAAAACTTGCTAGGTTTAATAAGATGGGTTTTAGGATATGTACGATTTGTAGCAAAAGGAATGTTCCCGGAAAAACTTATGAATTTAATAGCAAAATCGAATATAAGTATATGGGATGCTAAAAGGAGTGAAAATGAATTTTCAGCATGTGTTGTTGCAGAGGAATATAAAGAATTTAGAAAATTTTATAAAAGGTCTGGAACAAAAATAAAAGTACTAGAAAAACATGGTTTACCATTTGAAGTAAATAAATATAAAAAGAGAAAAGGTATGATATTTGGAATACTAGCTGCTTGTTTGTTTATTTATATATTGTCTCTTTATATTTGGGATGTTAAAATAGTAGGAGATGTTCCAGAGGATACAAGTCAAATTGAATCGGTTATTTCTGAATTAGGACTTTCTAAGGGGAAAATTAAAAGCAGAATAGATGCTTCGTATGTTGAACAAAATATGATGTTAAAATTACCAAATTTATCATGGGTCTCAGTTAATATTGATGGTTCAGTAATAGAAGTTTCAATTAAACAAAGAGAAATGCCACCATATATTGTTCCAAAAACAGAGCCATGCAATATAAAATCAAAAATGGATGCGCAAATTATAAGAATGGAAGTTTATAATGGAACGTCTGTTGTGAATGATGGAGATGCAGTGGTAAAAGGTCAATTATTGGTTAGTGGAGTGTTTGAGGACAAATGGGGAGGAAATGCATTTAAACATGCAGATGCAAAGGTTTGGGCATATACTAAAAAGAGTATTCATAATGAAATTAATTTAAATCAGCAGAAGCATATTTTGACAAACAAAACTGTATGTAGAAAAAGCATGAGAGTTTTTGGCGTTGAAATACCTTTAACTTTGGCACCAATACCTAAGGGTGACTATTCAAAAGAAACTAAAATTAAAGATTTGTATTTGTTTAAACAAAAAATGCCAATAAATTTAAATAAGGAGATTTATACAAAAGAAGTTACAGAACCGATTGTGATTAACGAGGATGAGGCGAAAGTACAGGCTGAAAAATTTTTTGAAAAATTTGAAGAAAATGAGTTTGGAGAGTCAATAATTTTAGAAAAGACATTAACAGGCTTTGTAGAAAATGATAAGTATATAGTAGATGCAGAATATAAGTGTCAAGAAAATATTGCACAGAAAGAAGCGATAATTTTAGAATAAATAGGATAGATTTGAGTTTACCAAACAAATGTTTAGGTAATAATACATAATATAACAGAATAATATTTGTTTATTTATATTTAAATGTTATATATTTAGTACAAAAAACAAGAAAAAAATATTTTTTTAATGACATAGTTGTAAAAATGTGTTATAATATAGAAAAATAATAGTATGTTTTTACAATAATGTTCTGATAAGGAGCGATATGTAAAATAATGGTAGAAGAAGTAATAAATATTGACAGAGTGGAACACGCTTTAAATTTATTCGGAAATTTAGATGCTAATATTAAAATTATAGAAGATGAGTATAATGTAAATATCGTGGCACGAAATTCTGAATTAAAAATTACAGGTGACTCTGAGCAAGTTTACAAAGCTGTTAAAGTTATAAAAAATCTACTATCTATTATTAGTCGTGGAGAAATGTTAAATGAACAGAACATTAGGTATTGCATAGCGCTTGTTGGTGAAGAGAAAGAGGATAGACTTAGCTCTCTGTCGGAAAACTGCATATGTATAACAGCAAAAGGTAAGCCTGTTAAACCCAAGACTTTAGGACAAAAGAAATACTGTTCTGAGATTTCACAAAACACTATAACATTTGGTATAGGTCCTGCAGGGACAGGAAAAACTTATTTAGCTGTTGCTATGGCAGTTACAGCTTTTAGAGCACAAGAGGTAAATAGAATAATTTTTACTAGGCCTGCAGTTGAAGCTGGAGAGAAACTAGGATTTCTTCCAGGTGATTTGCAACAAAAAGTGGATCCATATTTAAGACCAATTTATGATTCTTTATTTGATATGTTAGGAGTGGAGACATACAATAAGTATGTGGAAAGGGGGAACATAGAAATTGCTCCTTTAGCATATATGAGAGGGAGAACTCTTGATGATAGTTTTATTATATTAGATGAAGCTCAGAATACTACGTCAGAACAGATGAAAATGTTTCTTACTAGGCTTGGTTTTGGATCTAAGATGGTCATTACAGGTGACATAACTCAAATTGATTTACCAAAAGGACAAAAGTCTGGCTTAATGGAAGCTATAAAAGTACTACAAAATGTAGACAACATATCTCAAATTCATTTTACAAAACAAGATGTTGTGCGACACAAATTAGTACAGGACATTATTAAAGCTTACGAAAAAATTGAGGAAGGTAAAGGTAAAAAATGATGGATAAAATTAAAGTTATTATTACAAACAAACAAAAAGATGTTAAAATTCCAACAGGGATTAGAATGTTGGTTAGAAGATGCTGCAATGCAATTTTAAGAATGGAAGGTTTTGAAGGTTCAGCAGAGATTAATGTTGCTTTTGTTAATAATCTTCAAATACAAGAATTAAATAAACAATTTAGAAATAAAAATTTACCTACTGATGTATTATCATTTCCTACAGGCGAAAACGGTAATTATACGATAGATCCAGAGTCTGGGGCACAAGTACTAGGAGATGTAGTTATATCTATGGAAAAAGCAGAAGAACAGGCAAAAAAATTTGGACATAGTCTTCAAAGAGAAGTTGGTTATTTAACGGCTCACTCTGTTTTACATTTGCTGGGTTATGACCATGAAGAAGGTGGTCAGGCTAGATCTAAAATGAGAGCAAAAGAAGAAATAGTGATGAGACAATTGGGACTTCCAGGAACAACTAGCTATTATATGTTTGAGGATGATAAAAAAATATGAATTTTATAAAAAGCTTTCGATATGCATTTAGAGGTATAGTTTATTGTATAAAAAGCGAAAGAAATATGCGAATACATACTGTAGCGTCATTATATGTTTTGTTGTTTGCTAGATTTTTTTATTTATCGTTAGAAAAATTTTTGATTTTATTATTAACCATTTCAGCAGTTTTGGCAGCTGAAATGGTTAATACTGCGACTGAAGAATTATCGGATTTATCTGCAGAAGATTATAATCCTATGGCAAGGATAGCTAAAGATGTGGCTGCAGGGGCAGTTTTGATAACAGCTATTTTTGCTGTTGTTATAGGAATTTTTATATTTTGGGATATAGAATCTTTTAAAAGGATTTTCGAGTATTTTAAACTGCATAATATAAGATTCATTTTACTTATTATGTCGTTTATAATTTCTTATTTTTATATACACTTTGGGATCTCCGGTATAAAAAATAAAATTTGGAAAGAATCTTTTAAAAGAAAACAGACAAAAAAATAAATTTTAATTCTGAGGTTAATTATGGAAAATAAAACGGAGTTTATATCTATAGTAGGAAGGCCAAATGTTGGAAAGTCATCTCTTTTAAATAAAATAATTAAACAGAAAATTTCTATTGTATCTAAAAAACCTCAAACTACTAGAACACGTATAATAGGTGTTTATACAAAGGATAATCTCCAATTAGTCTTTATTGATACTCCCGGTCTGCATAAGCCTAAAACTAACTTAGGACAATATATGATTAGATCTATCAGTGAGTCAATAATGGGTGTAGATGTTTGCTTATTGGTAATTGATGCTACAAAGAAAATTTCTCAGTTTGAGTTAGATCTTATAGAAAAATTCAAAAAAATGAAAACTACTGCAATTTTAGCTATAAATAAAGTGGATTTGATTGATGATAAAACACAAATAATTAAAACAATTTTAGAATATTCAAATTTATATGATTTTGAGGCAATTGTACCATTATCAGCAAACTCTGGTGATGGAGTAGATGATTTAATTTGTGAGTTAAAGAAGTTCGCCGTAGCTTCAGAACATTTTTTTGATAACGATACATTTACAGACCAACCGGAGCGTACTATTGCAGCTGAAATAATAAGAGAAAAAACACTAAATTTTCTTGATAAAGAAATACCTCATGGGATAGCTGTTTATATCGAGAAAATGGTGGAAAGGAAAAATAGACCTGAAATTATTGATATAGATGCTATAATTTATTGTGAGAAGGATAGTCATAAAGGAATAATAATAGGTAAAAAAGGTTCTATGCTAAAAAAAATTGGGAGCAAGGCAAGAGAAGACATGGAACAATTTTTTTTATGTAAAATAAATCTTAACATTTGGGTGAAAGTTAAAGAAGATTGGAGAAATAGAGAATCTATTCTAAGATCTTTGGGATATGATCAAAACAATTTTAACTAAATTTAGTTATATTTTTAAGTGTATCAATCTCTTTTATGAGTATACTAAAATTTATAGAGTATATTTGTGGAGGGATATTATGGATGAGGAAATGGCATGGGAAAATTTTTTAAAAACAGGCAGTGTATTGGATTATTTGGTATATAGTAAGTTTAAGAATAGCAATGGCTTAAATTTTCAGGAGGACAATATAAATGCAAGTGAACACAGACGGACTGGTTATAAAAGAAATGAGTATTTCTGAAAATGATAAGTTAATAACAATTCTTACAAGAAATATGGGAGTTATAAGAGCATTTGTAAAGGGTGCTAAAAATATAAAAAATAAAAATAATGTATCAACTCAACTTTTAGGTTATTCCCGCTTTAATATTTATAAAGGGCGGGATAAATACATAGTAGATGAAGCCAAAATAGAGGAACTGTTTTTTGAACTTAGAAATGATATTGAAAAACTTTCAATTGCTCAATATTTTTGTGAACTATGTATGGCAGTTGTGCCAGAAGAAACAGATTCAGAAATCTTTTTGAGACTTATATTGAATGCCCTTTATTATCTTTGTAAGGACAAATTAGATAAAGAACTTGTTAAGTCTGTAGTAGAAATGAGATTACTTTCATTAGCTGGTTACACACCTAATTTAGTGTGTTGCAATAATTGTTCTAAGTATGAGGACGATTATATGTTTTTTGTACCAGGAGATGGCAATATATATTGTAA
>CAKSGI010000016.1 GCA_934454005.1 uncultured Eubacteriales bacterium
ATAATTCTTTAAAGAGAGCTCAATCTGGTGGAATTTTAACTATGGGAGAGCTTTTAAATATTGCAGGCGTTTTAAAAATATTAAGGATGTTACTAGATTGGAAAAAGAGAAGTGAATCTATAGAAACTAGTTTGGACTATCGATTTAGAGGCATTTGTGCTAACAAGTATTTTGAGGATAGAATATATAGCTCTATATTATCAGAAGAAGAAATGTCCGATGTTGCGTCCAAAAATCTTGAAACTATTAGAAAAAAAATAAAATCTACATCTTTAAGAATACGTGAATCTTTAGATAAGATGATACATTCCTCAACATATCAAAAATTTCTTCAAGATCCAATTGTTACAATTAGAGCGGATAGATTTGTGTTGCCAGTTAAATCAGAGTATAGATCTGAAATAAAAGGACTTGTTCATGATTCATCTGCTAGTGGTGCAACTGTGTTTATCGAACCGATTTCAGTAGTTGAATTAAACAATGAAATTAAGGTATTAAGAGCTAAAGAAGCGGCGGAAATAGAAAAAATACTTGCAGATCTATCTAGTGAGGCGGGGGAATTTTCGGATGGCATAATATCAAGTTTTAATAACTGTGTAGAATTAGAAGTTGTTTTTGCAAAGGCGCAGCTCGCATATAAAATGAAAGCAAGTTTACCTATTATGAATAATGAAGGTATAATTAATTTAAAAAAATCTAGACATCCGTTAATAAACAAAGAAAAGGTTGTCCCTACAGACATTGAATTAGGAACTAATTTTGATATTTTAGTTATAACGGGACCAAATACTGGAGGAAAAACAGTGTCTTTAAAGACGATTGGTTTGCTTACACTTATGGCCTTATGTGGAATGATGATACCAGCAGCTGATAATAGTAAACTTTGTGTTTTCAGTAAAGTTTTAGCTGACATAGGAGATGAGCAAAGTATAGAGCAGTCACTGTCTACATTTTCTGCACATATGACGAATATTATAAGCATAATAAATGATGTTGATGATAAAAGTTTAGTATTATTAGATGAACTTGGAGCAGGGACTGATCCGGTAGAAGGTGCGGCACTAGCAATTTCTATATTAGAAAAACTAAAAGATAGAGGCGTAAAAGTTGCAGCAACAACTCATTATGCGGAATTAAAAGAGTTTGCGATAAGAGCCAAAAGAGTAGAAAA
Source organism: uncultured Eubacteriales bacterium (assembly GCA_934454005.1). Next base: position 1,172 of record CAKSGI010000016.1, read on the forward strand.
TGCTTGTTGTGAATTTGACATAAAAACACTTAAACCTACGTATAAACTTTTGATTGGTGTTCCAGGAAAATCAAATGCATTTGCTATTTCAACGCGCCTTGGACTTGACAGAAATATTGTTGTTAGGGCAAATGAACTTGTATCCGAGGAGAGTAAAAGGTTTGAAGAGGCAGTTAGTAATTTGGAGAAAAAACGCCAAGAGCTCGAGGAAAAACGTAAAGAAACAAATTTATTGAATTTAAAAGCTCAAAAAATTCAAAAAGAAGCAAACGATATAATGGCAAAAGCAAAAAGAGATGCTCAAAGCTATATTGAATCTGCGAAAGTTACTGCTGGAAATCTTCTAGACAAAACAAGAGTTCAAGCAGATGCCATTTTGAACGAACTCGAGGAACTAAAAAAACAGAAGTTTATAGATGCAGAATCCAAACAAAAATTAAAGTCGGATATAAAAAAATTAGAGGAATCTGCAGACCCTGTTACCGGAAGTAAAAATGTTGATTATAAATTACCAAGAAAGTTACAAGTTGGCGATGAAGTTATTATTTTTGATATAGATAAAAGAGCAACAGTTTTAGAAGTTGATAAAGATAACAAAAATGCATTAGTGCAAGCGGGAATAATAAAAACAAGGGTACCTGTTAACAATTTAAGATTAACTGAAAAAAAGAAAAAAGTGGCAGTTGGGAGTAGCACAAGAAATGTAAAAAGTAATGTTAATAGAAATATTAGAACAGAAATAGACTTAAGAGGTAAAAATGCATTAGAAGCTACATTAGAACTTGATAACTTTATAGATTCTGCAATACTGTCTGGAATAAACCAGTTAACCGTTATACATGGAAAAGGAACAGGCGTTTTGAGAAAAGAAATTCAAGCGCATTTAAAAAAGCATCCAAATGTAAAAAGTTATAGGTTAGGGGTTTTTGGTGAAGGAGAATCCGGAGTTACTATAGTAGAATTAAAATAATATGGAATAAGTTTAAACATTTCCTCGTATAATTTTTAATGAGATAATAAAAATTATGGGAGGAAAAATATTGTCTAAAAAAAATAATTTTAAAAAAAACTTTTTTAAAGATGTTATAGCTGTATTAGTTGCGGATGTGATATTGATTGGGATTATGTTTTGTTTTGCTATTAATGATGAAAATAGTGGAAAATATTCATCAACACCATCATGCAAAGCAGTGGCAAAAATGGCAGCTTCAGCGGTTACAAATAAGGAAGCTAAGATATCAGACCAAGAACTCAATGATTTACTGGCGTACATACTTAGCAAATCTGGCCAGGCAAGTAACATTGTAAAAGGCATATACGTAGATATAATAGATAACACTCAAACAGCCAAGATATATGTTCCAATTACATATAAAGGATTATCTTTAGGGTTGTCTGGGAATTTAAATATAAACTTAAACGATGAATTATCTAGAGTAGAATTGACGTTATCCAAAACAAAGGTAGGAAAATTACCCATTCCATCTCGGATAGTATCTAAAATGATCGCGAAGGAGTTTGAAAATTACTTAAAGTATGATGAACCTACTATTTGGTTTAATTCTAAGATAAAGTTGAATTTTGAATATATAAATATAACGGCGCAAATAAAAACTTTAGAAATAAAAGATGACAATTTATTTATAAAGTTTTAAATTAAAAGTTGGAGGAATAAACTCCAACTTTTTTTATTTGTTGTTGCGATATTATTAACATTTTAAAAGCTAATATAGCTATATAAATAGAGATATTACACTAATAAATTTTACGTAAAATCCATATTATACAAGTTTTTAAAATAAAATATGTGCAATATGTTCACTAAACATTTAATAAAGTCGACTTGTGTAGTATAATGTAATAAACAGATGATAATACATATTTTTTGTGAATTATTCCAATGTTTATTTGCGCTTACAATTGCTACAAGTGAATGCAAAAAGCCTATTTTTGCATTTAAGTACGTTAGGTGCTAAGTTGGTTGCAACCCATAGGACAAACTTTATGGGTAACAATAAATAATTTTTAAGAAAGAGGGATAACAATGAAAACGAGAAAAACGAAAAAAATAATGGCGTTGTTATTAACTTTTTTACTTATGGTAGCCAGTGTGCCTTTATTAGCGTTTGGGGATTGGAATACAGATAACCCTAATGAATCAACTGGAACTATAAGTGTTAAAGTGGCTGATCCCACCGCTGATGCCGATAATTTTTGGGCGTACAAGTTAGTTGATTCAACCTATGATGCAAGTAATAATACAGTAAATGATGAGTGGAATAGCAATTTTACAGGTATGTTTGCTGACAATACTTATGGGTATGAAGGTTTAACAGTTGATAATTTTAAAAAAAATTATAAAGATACAGGAGCTTTGAGAGAATTTTTAGCTGCGGCAAAAAAATATATTGATGATAAAAAAATAGAAAACACTGCTATAGCGGATAATAGTAGTGGAAGTGGATCAGGAAATTTAGAGTATGCAGTTTTTAATAACCTTAAAATGGGTTCGTACATTATTGTACCTGAAACGGTAAATAGTGGAGTAATGTATCAGTATATGTTAGGATCTATTGAAGCCAGTGTTAATGCGGCTGGGAATTGGCAAATTGATTCTCCAACATTAGAAGCAAAGTATACTTCTAAGATTACTGTACAGGCTCAATTTGATAAAGAATCTGTATCAAATGGAAAAGATGTAACATTTAAAACGCAAACAGTAGGCATTAATAATATAGATGGTATAGGTGATTTAAAATGGAAAATGTTTATGGCAGGAGAATTTAAAGTAAAAGATACAACATCGTATTCAAAGAGTATAAAAGTAACTGTAAAAAACAAAGATGGTTCGGATTCGAAAGTTCTTGCTTATGGAACTGAGTATACGGTTACTGAAAAATCAGACTCATCAGGGTCAGATAGTGCAAAAAAAACATATACAGTTACAATTGGTAAAGAAAAAGCCCAGGCTTATTCAGATAAAGTTATTGTAGTCGAGGCAACTAGAACCTTAAGAATTTTGGCAACAGATGCTAATGTTGGAGGTTATGTAGGAAGTGAATTAGAGGCTAGAGTATTTTTTAGCAATAGTGCTCATCAAAATATAATAGGTGATTATGATACAGTTAAAACTAACGGTATTGAACTTGGTTGTTTTGAGGGAGGAAGTTCTCAAATAAAAGGGGTTGCCGAGTTTGAACTATATGAAAAGAATGGAGAGTCTTATACAAAAATTACGGATGCATTTGGATTGAATGGAGGAAAGATTCAAACTACTGATAGTGATTTCGCACAGTTGAGTTTATTAGGTTCAGATAGGGAATATGCCTTAAAAATGGTAAAAGCACCTAGTGGGTATAATATGATAGATGATTACATAGAGGTTGACACTGCTGCCGATCCGCAGTCAAATGGGTATTGGAGAGTTAATATTAATTTAACGAAATCAATTGATCTACCAGGTACAGGTGGCATGGGTACTACAATATTCACAATAACAGGTATAGCATTAATGGTAGCAGCAGGGGTATTGTTTGTAGTATCTAAAAAGAGAGAATCAGATGTAAAATAGTGTTTAAATAGTTTTTGGAAAGTTTGTAAATTAGGGATGTGTACATAAAAAGGTTGCTTATGGCCTGATGTACTGGTTATGTTATAAGTGTTACCTAAAAGTATATTGATTTAAGAGTCTATTGTTTTACAATGATAGACTCTTTTCAATGTATAATATGTGAAGCAGAAAATAGGTTTGTTTATGGCATTGGGTGTATAATTGTAATAGAAGCGGCAATTGTATTATTGTGGTGCTTAAAAAGATAAAATTGAGTAATTTCTAAGCCTAAGGAGGAAACAATGAAAAAACGTGTGCCTACGATTTTTATTATAGTTATTTTTGTTGCGGGACTAGCTGTACTTTTGTATCCCAAAGTGGCCAACTATATTTATGAAAAAAATAGTGCTAAAATAATTAGACAGTATAATGGGGAGGTTAGCGGTTTAGTCAATGAACGTATACAAAAAGAAAAGGAAGAGGCTATACAATATAATAAAAATCTTGTTGGGAATAATGTTGACTTAATAGATCCATTTGATAAATCTGGGAATGGGGTAATGGATAATAAATATGAAGATATGCTAGATATAAGTAGTGTTATGGCATATTTAGAGATTCCAGTAATAAATATAAAGCTTCCCGTGTATCACGGCACAGACGATAATACTTTAAGAAAAGGGATTGGACATCTAGAGAGTACGTCTTTACCTATAGGAGGAGAATCAACACATGCAGTGCTTTCTGGTCATAGCGGAATGCCAGGCACAGAACAGTTTACAAATCTTGACCGTTTAAAAGAAGGCAATATTTTTAGAATATATGTTTTAGATGAGATTCTTACTTATCAAGTATATAACATAGAAGTTGTAGAGCCTAAAAATGTTGCTTCATTAAAGATTGTGAATGGTGAAGATTATGTAACATTAGTCACCTGTACTCCGTATGGAGTAAATTCGCATAGACTTTTAGTTCATGGAAGAAGAATCCAGGAAGACTCATCGCTATCGGAGCCAAATATAGATAGAAAATTTAGTATGGAAGATATAATTATATTTGTATTTTTTATTTTTATGATGATATTGTTATATTTTATTAAAAAGAAAAAAAAGTATAGGAAAGTTGGTAAACATGAGAAAATTGATTAGAATAGTTTCAATATTAATGTTTGCTGTGGGAATATTTTTGGTTATATACCCAATTTATTTAAAAATAAATTTTAATAAACAAACATCAGAATCTATAAAAAATTTTGATGAGCAAGTTAATAATGTATTAGAATCGAATTCCGGGCCAGCTTCAAGTGTAGATTACGATGCGTTGTTAAGGGATATGATAAAGTATAATCAAGATTTATTCAAAAATGGACAGAGCAATAGGATTATTGATCAATTGTCATTTGAGTTACCTGACTTTAAGCTTTCGGATTATGGTATTCAAGACGAAATGTTTGGATACATAACAATTCCATCTATCGATGTTAATCTTCCAATTTATAATGGTGCAAGTGAATCTAATATGGTCAAGGGTGCGGCTCATCTTTCGCATACATCGTTGCCCGTTAGAGGGAATAATACAAATTGTGTAATTGCTGCACATCATAGGTATGCAGGGATTTCGATGTTCAAAAGAATAGTTGACCTCAGGGTAGGTGACATTATTTATATTACTAATTTTTGGGAGAGGATTGAATACAAAGTAATAGAGACTAAAATAATAGATCCGTCCGAAAGTTGGAATATTTATATACAACCAAATAAGGAATTAATAACGCTTTCTACGTGTTATCCGTTTCCGTACACAACTCAAAGATATCTAGTTTATGCCTCTCCAGTTTAAAAAAACCACTCTCTCTAGGCTTTACTAGAGTAAGAGTGGTTTGATTTCTTGAAAAATGAAGTTATTTAGTAGAATCTTTTGAGTAACTTTGATTATAAGATATCATAAAGTTATGGTTATGATTTAATTCCATAATTTTATCAAAATAAGAAAATGCATTAGTTTTAGCTGTGTCATACTCAGTGTGGTTAATGTCTTTAAATTTTTTCATTGTTTTGCAGTTGGTTAAAAAACATTTAAAGGTTTCCTGACATTCTAAAATATCTTCTTCTAAACTTAAATTAGAAATTATCGTATTATACATTACTTGTAGCTCATAATAGACATTAGATTCTTTATTATTTAAATTTAAGAATAACTTTTCTAATCTTGAGTTTTGTTTTTCTTTAAAAAGATTCCAAGGGGTATTTTCTTGTTTTCCGGATGCCTTTAATCCAAGATAAAATGCATTGTATCTAGCAGCGATATAAGTTAAAGTATTATCTCCGATTATTCTATCCCTTATACCGATACTCGAGTTTGCTTCAAGATTAAGGAAATGGCAGTCAACATTAACTCCTGCACCGAGGTTAGACATTATCTGAAAATATTGTATTGTCCATTCATTTTTTGATTTTATATATACCTTTTTTTGTCCAGGTAATGGACTTTTTAAACATTTATTTTCAGGCGATGTTCTGACCATCATTAGGCTAAGTGTAGTGTAACTGGAATCTGGGGTTAAACAGGATAATACGGAGTTTTCTATTATAAGGTCTATTGCTTCTGATGATAGCGAAAGTAAATCACTTTTATTTAACTTTAATTTTTTATGAAGTTCTTTCCTCAAGGCTTTTAGTCCCATGATACCAAGTACAGGTGTTGGTGCAGATAATCTAAATTGAGTATAATCTCCGTTTTCTTGTTGAAATGGGTTATTCCTTAATCTAGTTCTAATTATATTAATTTTAGCATCTCCAAAACAAGGGACAGATACATTTATGCTTCCGTCTAGAGCGTAATTAGTAGCTACTGCATTCAACTGAAATGTAGCATTTCTAGAATCTTTATCTTTTGAAAATTCTTGCAATTTAATTAATTTGGTAATTTCAAAATATAAATTTTTGAGATTTTCTGTATGTTTTGGGTTTTTAGAGTTTTTGTTGAGTTTTATAGATGCGATTATCATGGATTTTAAAACGGCGCTACGCCCTTTAGATGTGTGATTTTTGCTGAACCATCTGTCTTCAAATTTGTGCTTTGATTTTTCTAGATTTTTATTTCCAGGTTCAATTGATAATTGGGTTAAAATTGAGTTGTAGTATTTTATTTCACTTAAAACATATGGAATAGCATAATCTATATTTGAATATAGTTCTGTATCTAAGATGTCGTAACTGTCACCTAAGATATTAATAATATCATCGATACTTAATCCATTTTCTGGGGAGCAATCATCTTTAATTAAGGATAAGTATTCAGAAGGTTTACTGTATATTTTTTTTGTGCAAGTAACTTTTGTTTGTGCTGATAAAGTGTCGGATAAAGCACTTAAAGAAGCATCTGGGGATACACTAAAAGAAGTAGCAGTTTCAGCTTGAACAGTCTTTGATATATTTGGCCATTCAAAAATTGTTTGTTGAGAAATAATGCCCATAGATTTTAAAAAGCATTCAATATAAGTGCTAAAGATAGACAGTAATTCCTTTTCTAATTTTTGCATTTTTTCTCTAGATGCTGCAATTTGTTTAACAGAACTAGAGGTAAGTTTTAGAAGATCTGGATTATTTGAATCTAATAATTGTTCTAAACAATAAAAAATAGCTGTATTAGTTAAATCTGTTTCTAAGCCTGCATTTATAGAAAATAGTTTTGGAATTTCAACATCAACGCCTAACTTGAAAGATTTACCTATATTTATAGTATAAAAGGCAGTATCGGCCATTTCAGAATTAATTTTATAAGATGTAGCAGTTCCTACATTTACACCTGGGGTTACGGTCCCTTTACCTCCTGCTTGAAATTGTAATAATTGAGTTGTTTTTTCTATTTCTTCATCACTTAAAGTTGAATATTCTTTAGAAATACTATCAGCCACTCTTTTTGCAATAGCTACTTGATAAGCTTTTTTCATTCCATAGATATATTGTACAAATAAATCTTGTTTTTTTATGTCTTTATCTAAACAAAAATGGTTTTGAATAGTTTCTAAAGATTTAAAAATATGCATTTGAGAATCTTCAATAGATACATCTGTGTTATTAATATAAAAAATAAGATCATTTATAGTTTTTTTCAGCTCTGGAGTTAAGTTTTCAATAGAGTTGAATTTTTTATTAATAAATTTATTCGTATAATCTTTATTTATTATATCGTTTAATGATTCTTGAAGAATTAAATTAAGGTTATTACTTTCAAATAAGTTAATTGATTTATGGTTATCGCTTAATTTATCTGCAAATACATTTAAAGAAGAACTAAAAAACAACACAACAGCTAAAAACAACGTTAAAATTTGCTTTGATTTTTGTATTATTTTATGTTGGTACACTTATCTTAGACCTATAGCTACAGATAAAAATCATAGGTCATTCCTCCTTTTAAATTTTTATCATAGAAAATGATAAAAATTTAAATTAAAATAGGAGGATTAATGTCTTTTTCAAAGCATATAAAGGAAATATTAGGATTTATTATAGGTCCCAGTTTTAATGTACTATTTTTAAATGAGTAAAAAAGTTCTTGCAATTTAAAAATATCTATAATGACTATAGATTTAAAAGTTTTATTTTGTATATTTAAGTCTGTAATTTCGCGAAATGATGATTCAGATTTTTCACCAATTTCTGTTGTTTTAGTATTTTTTTTAACTTTGTCTAAATAAATTTTGCCTTTGTTTTTTTCTGTACTTACTTTAGATTTAGAATATATAGTTGAAGTATTATAATGTTCATCATGGGTTAGTAAACCTAAATTGAATGTAAGAAGAAGGGAGATAAAAATACACATGAATTTTAAAACGATTTTCATATATTCCCCTCTCTCAAAAATATTATTTAACTTTAATATTATATCACTATTGCTCGTAGAAGTCAACTGATTAAAATTACGAAAAATAATCGTTTTTTATCTTTATATTTTATGATGAGGTTTAAAATTGGTGATTGGCAAATAGATAATAAAGTGTTACAATGTTTATTATGGCGTGATAATACATTAAAACGAAAAGAAAGATATTTAGTTTAGCATTGTTGATAGTTGCTATTTTTAGGGTTTTATCCATTATCAATTTAAATGTTGGTGCAATAAGCTTTGGGGATTATGGATATATTATTAATGTAGATGGAAAATCAGCTACTATAACTGATTATTATGGAATAGGGGGTAAAGCTGTAATTTCTAAAAAGCTATCAAATTTAATAGTAAGCAAGGTGAGTTTTTCGGGAAACTCTGATTTTAATAATGTAACAAACTTGGTAATACCGAATGGTATATAGTTTGAAAATCCTAGCGAGATTATGTAGAGCGAAAAGATATCTTCTATAACTGTTGCTTCGAATGATATAAATTATTCTTCTGAGAACGGTATGCTATTAAATAAAGATAAAACTGTATTGATTAGATGCCCTCAGGGAAAATCTGGCGGTTGTAAAGTGCCTGATCTGTAAAAAGCATAAAGAGATCGTTATTTGAAAACTGTACAACTTTAGATACAATAATTATTCCAAATGCTAATATAGAGTAACGAGCTTTTGAAGGACGTTCAAATTTGAAAACTGTAAAAATTTTAGGTAATATAAAAAATATACCTAAATGTGCATTTAAAAATTGTTACGATTTAATTTCTGTAAATATACCAATTGGGGTAGAAAATATAGGTGGATCAGCATTTGAAAATTGCTCTAATTTATAATATACAAATATTCCCACATCTGTTGAAAATATAGAAAATTTTTCATTCAAAAATTGCACTAATTTTAAAGGAATTAAATTGGTTAATGGAATAAAAATATAGTATATTCTGCATTTTCTGATTGTAGTATGTTAGAAAATATGGAAATCCCTTCCTCGGTAGAAAACTTAGAGGAAGAGGCGTTTGAAAATTGTAATAGGTTAAGGTTTGTATCGATAGGAAGTAAATTGGAAAATATAAAAGATAGTACATTTTTAAATTGTACATCATTAGAAGAGGTTATGCTTACTAATAATAGTAGCTTAAGAGTTGTATCCAGTACAGCATTTACAAATTGCTCTGACAGTTTAAAGATAATTTTACGCGATAATTTAAAAAGAGAAGACAAGATAAGAATATTTAATGGGTTTGGATATTGAGTGGAGGTACATCATTTTGAAGCTACGGATTTAAATATTTGTGAAAGCTTGGAAGAATGTGAATTAAATTACGCTGAAGAACAATCAACTAATAAAAGATTAGTGGATAGCGTTCAAACGGATGAAGACTTGGATGCCGAAATAGACGAATTTGTTGTAATAGAAGATAAAAACTCAATTAGTGAATGTGGAAAACCTGGATTTTAGGGTACTATTATTTCTGCATCTGCAATTAGGTTTTAGGAAAAATATAAAATATCATATTATTATGTATTGGCATGCATTGATAAAATTGTTGTAACGTATCTTTAAAAATATTTCTAAATAAATATATATGTATTAAAGTAATTGCTCTTAATACCGGTTCCATAAATTTGGACGGTTTAATTTGAGCAGTTATTTTTTATAATTCGTTAACATTTTTTAAAATTATGTATTTTGAATGAAATTTGTGGTATAATTATTCTGATAATTGTAGATAGGAGGATTATAGATATGTCAAAATTTAGATATGTTATTGGACCATGTATTTTAGGTTTTTTACTTTTTACTACACTTGGAGTTTATTCAATAATTAATCCGGAAGCCTTGATGAATATATTGTCGATAATAGTTGGAAGTTTTTTAATATTGTTAGGACTATGGCAAATATTTTTAGGAACTTCTAAAAGATTTGAAAGTATGTTTCTAATAATTAATATATTTTTGGGTATATTATTGTGTACTGTTGGGATAATATTTATATTTTATAAGCAATCTCCGTACCTCTTGTTTTGTTTATCATTTGGAATATGGGCTTTAATATCGGGAATATTAAAGGTTTCGTCTTTTATACAATTGAAGAATACTGGTGAAAAATCAATTTTTATTTTAATTATTGGAATTATTCATATTATTTTTGGAGTTATGATGATATTGTTTCCAATATTTTTTTCTGAATTATGGTTTAGAATTTTGGGAATATACTGGATATATTTAGGCATATGTTTTTTTGCGACTATGTTTACAAAATGGAAGATTTATTTAGTATAGTTTAAGGAGCTAATTTATTATATGAAACAAAAAAGAGTAGCTGCAATTCATGATATTTCAGGTTTTGGTAAATGTTCTTTAACTGTTGCGCTTCCTATAATATCATCAGCAGGAATAGAGGTTTCTGCTATTCCAACAGCTGTGTTATCTACACATACAGGGGGAATAGAAGGGTTTACTTATAGAGATTTGACTGAGGATATGTTGCCATTTGCGAATCATTGGGCATCTTTAAACTTGCATTTTGATGCAATATATAGTGGATTTTTGGGATCATTTCAACAAATAGATATAGTATCAAATATATTTGACAAGTTGAAAACGGACGATACTTTAATAATGGTGGATCCTTGTATGGCTGATAATGGAAAACTTTATTCGATATATGACAAGTCGATGGCATTAGGAATGACAAAATTATGTGCAAAAGCAGACATAATAGTTCCGAATTTAACAGAGGCATCTTTTATGTTGAATAAATCTTATGTTAAGGGGCCTTATACAAGAGAATATATAGAAAATATACTAAGAGAATTATCGACTCTTGGATGTAGAAGAATAGTGGTTACAGGTGTTTATTTTGGTGATAGTGAGTTGGGTGTAGCAAGTTATGATGTTGCTAAAGATGAAATAACATATTCATTCAATAAATTTGTAGATGGGAGTTTTCACGGAACAGGAGATATTTTTGCAAGTGCATTATTGTCTGCGATTTTAAATGGATTTGATCTTAAAAGTTCCTCCCAGATTGCTGTTGATTTTACTTATAGTGCTATACATTCAACCGAAATTGCAAAAACGGATAAGAGGTTTGGAGTTAATTTTGAACAAAATATTCCAAAATTTTTGAAATCGTTAAAATTAGTTTAAAAAAACAGATCCCTAGGTTTAAGATGTAAATAATCGTTAAACCTGGGGATAAAATTTTATTTTCTATCTTTTTTAATTTTAAATTTGTATACTATCCATAACATTCTTATATTGCCTATTTTAAATGCCGTTAATATTTTTTTGTATTCTTCATCTATTTTTTTATCATCAATGTTATGTATTATATTTTTAACCCAATTTGACTTTATAATTTCTTTAAGATTATGGAACGTTTTGTTAGTGCTTTCTGAGTTTTTAAATGCTTTATAAAATAATTGTGATATTATTAAAAATTCATAGCAATAAACCTCTGATATTATATTTTTAGATGCATTCCATTTTTTTAGATATTTATTTTGGACATCACAATAGTTTTTTAATATATCAAAATAGCCGTAATTAAAATCAGGAGTTTTATTTGTCGAAATTATCCTATATGTAAATAGGTGTATATCTTTGACTAATATAGAAGATGCATTATCAAAAATGGAGAGGTCTAACTCTAGATTGTCCATTACATTGCTAGATCTATTAAAATTTATGCCGTTATTTTTAGCAAATTCAGTTTTTAAGAGTAGTGACTTAAAGAAATATATATTATCTGGCATAATAAGTTTTTTTATTAGATCGTCATTATCTATTTTTTCAAATTTAGTAGTATCTTTAAATGAAGATTTGATTTTTCGTATATTACCATTTTGTAATGCAATATTATACCCCATAATTACTATATCGTCTTCTATTTTGTTGAGTATAGCCATAGTTTTTGATAATTCAGATCTATCTAAAAGTGAGCTGGAGTCTAATAACGCTATATATTTACCAGAAATCTGATTAAAAATTTCAGTGTTAAGGTTATTATCGCCTTTGTTGTAAATTACTTTTATTCGTTTATCTTTATTTATATAGTTAGAAATCAAGGTTTCTTTATCTTGAGTTTTATGTTCTGTAACAACAATGATTTCAATGTCTTTTCCCATATACAAACAAGCAGAAGAAATACAGTCATTAAAATCGGCCAAATTATTTTTAAGCTCTATAATAACGCTAAGCCTTGTCAAACATTACATCCCCTTTTATGATCCAGACATGATATTATAATTTTTCTAGGCTTTTAACCCATTTATTTACACACGCATCACTTGGCATTCTAAAATCTCCTCTAGGTGAAAGAGCTACGCTTCCGACCTTAGGACCATCAGGCATACAGGACCTTTTAAATTGCTGAGAGAAGAATCTTTTAATAAAAATAATTAGCCATTTTTTTATTGTTTTATCGTCGTATATACCTTTAAAAGCGATTTTTGCGATTCTTAGTATTTTTTGCGGTTTAAAAGCATATCGAACAAAATAGAACAAGAAGAAGTCGTTCAATTCGTAAGGACCAACTATATCTTCTGTTTTTTGTGAAATATCGTCATCGTTTGGAGGTAATAATTCAGGGCTTACAGGAGTATCTAAAATGTCATTTAATATTAATGCATCTTTACTATCTAGATTGTTTGCTTCATATGATACCAAGGATTTAACTAATGTTTTAGGTATAGATGCATTCACAGAGTACATTGACATATGATCTCCATTATAAGTTGCAAAACCCAAAGCAAGTTCTGACAAATCGCCAGTTCCTATAACAATAGCATTTTCCTTATTAGCAATATCCATAAGGATCTGGGTTCTTTCTCTAGCTTGAGCATTTTCAAAAGTTATGTCGTGATTATTTATGTCATGTGAAATATCATTAAAATGTTTAGTAACGGAGTCAGTTATTGGTATTTCTCTTAAAGATATATTGTATATGTTAGCAAGCTTTTTAGCATTATTGTAGGTTCTGGGAGACGTTCCAAAGCATGGCATTGTAATGGCAATAATATTAGATTTACTTAGTTTTAGTTTATCAAAAGCGTGAACAGCAACAATCAATGCAAGTGTTGAGTCAAGACCACCAGAAAGTCCGAGAATGACTTTTTTGCATCCTATATGATCTAATCTTTTTACGAGCCCCATTGATTGTATTTTGAGAATTTCATCGCATCTTTGATTAAGTTTTGTTTTATTAGACACTATAAACGGATGTTTTTCAAATGTTCTGGATAGGCTTACATTTTTTTCTTTAAATTCAAAATAAATTTCATTTGTTACAGCAGACGTTTTACAAGTATTGTTTCTTCTTCTTTCTGACTCAATTTTTTGAATATCTATTTCTGTAAATAAAATACCTGAGCTAAACAGAGAAGATTCCTTTAGTATAACACCATCTTCTGCTATTATATTTTGACCAGAAAATACTAAATCAGTTGTAGATTCGCCATAACCAGCATCAGCATATAAATACGCAGATATAAGTTTTGCAGATTGATGTTTAACAAGTTCACGCCTATATTCAGATTTTCCTACTACTTCATTGCTTGCGGATAGATTAGCTATGATATTAGCGCCACAATCGCAAAGGAAGTTAGATGGGGGATTTCTTACCCATAAATCCTCACAAATTTCAACGCCAAATTTAAACCCTTCTATATTTTTACAGCAAAGTACTATATTGCTGCCTATAGGAATTTCATTTCCATGTAGTATTATTTTTTCAAATTTACAGGCCTCAGAAAAATATCTACATTCTTGAAATTCTGCATAGTTTGGTAAGTAAGATTTAGGAATAAAAGCTAAGATTTGTCCTTGATAAATAACAGCGGCACAATTATAAAGTTCGCCACCTTTTTTTATTGGAAGTCCAACTATTGAAATAATATTTAAATTTTTTGTTTCTTCGACTATTTTTGTAAGAGCAGTTTCAGCCGAATCAAGGAGTTCTTTTTGAAAAAATAAGTCTAAACATGTATAAGAAGTAATACAAAGTTCAGGAAATACTATTAAGGATATTTCTTTATCATTTGCTTTCTTTATTAATTCTATAATTTTTTTAGAATTGTATTCACAATCAGCAACTTTTACTTCAGGTGTTGCACAGGCTACTTTTATATATCCATCCTTCATTATTAGATCTCCTCATAAGATAATTTTATTAGTATTTATTATTTCAACTATTTTTTTGCTTATTCTGAAACATTAGAATTACATAGAATAAAAAGAGGTGGCTTAATATAATTTGCTATTATCTATGATATTAGAATTATAATTGTTTAAGTATGATGTTGCATACCCAAGAATTGTCCAAAAAATAAATATTGTAAACGTTATATCTGATAGTATAGTAATTTCGACTAAACTGTATACACAATACGACACAAGAAATGCAAATAACTTTGGAAATGGGGTATTTTGAGAATCATTTATTTTAAATAGAATATCACAAAATTTTGCAGCTACTAATAAAGAGTAGATAGTGAAAATAAAAAAGCCAACTATTCCCCAGGCGACTAGGATAGTTATATACCCATTATGAAAATTAGGAAATTTAAGACCACCTTTTATATATTTTTCACCATACTTTGGGATATTTGCAATTCCTATGCCCATAATAGGATTTTTTTTAAACATTACAACTGCTTGTTTTATGAGAGTTACTCTTCCACTACTACCGTCGTAATCATTATTCCCAAGAACTCTACCTATTTCAACGGTATCTATTATAGAATTATTTGCTTCTTTATTAGCTGGAACTTTGTTATCGTGCACAGGTTCTTTTATATGAATGCTGTTGATTAAAACAGCAATACTATTTTGACAGACGCCTCTTATATAAAAAGATGCCGCGGTTAGGATTAATCCTGCAGATAATATAATAAATGCATTTTTTATAATGATTTTGAATGTGAGTTCACTGTATTCTCTAAATAGATAATAAAATAGTATTACTACAAAATAGATAAGAAAAAATATAAAAGAACCATTAGAATCCGATAAAATTAAGGATATTATATTTATAGTTGTTCCAATTATGTATACTATTTTTAATGTTTTTTTTCTTTTATCTAGTTTAAAACTATCACTTGCTGTAATAATATGAACACCAATAGAAGATATTACGCAAAATAAAGCTAATAGGTTTGAATTTGTATAGATTCCTATAAGTCTATTTTCATATATGCCAAGCCAATAATAATCGAAAACTTTAACTTGAATTTTTAGAATTGTAACAATAAGTCCTATAAATGAGATTAAAGAAGTAAGTAAAAATATTATTTTAAAAAGAGTCATCATTTCTTTTTCTTTTTCGATTATGTTTTTTTCGGCATGCATGCCATAAAAAACAAAAAAGCATAACAAGTATGTAAACAAATAAAGGAGATTGTGATAAAAGTTGTCTTTGAAGTGCAGGATAACAGTTACAAAACAAGATGACATAAATATTAATATTATTTTATAGTATTTTACTTTTTTATACATATGTTTGATGATATAATCGTATATCAAAATGATTCCGCCCCAAACCATCAAGAATATATGTATAATTCTAGCTATTGAATCACAAAATGCCACAGAAAAAAAGAACAAGTCAATCAAAAAAACTATTCTGAAAATACTAGAATTAAAAATTATTTTAGAAATGGAATCTAAAATGGTATTTTTTTTTGATTTTATCAAATAACAAATCCCTCCGTTATAGGAGATTAAAAAATTTTTTAAACTAAGAGTTAATACACTTTTTAAAACTTTTTATAACATAGTCAACTTCTTCATTTGTTAGAAGAGTATGTAAAGGTAACGTTATTTCATTTTTATACATATTAAATGCATTAGGAAAATCTTTTATATTAAATCCTAGATTTTTATATGCAGTAAACATTGGTAAAGGTTTATAATGTACATTTGTTGCAACATTGAGATCACTCATTTTTTGGATTACATTATTTCTAAAGTATTCATCTTTATTATTTAATCTTACGAAATACAAGTGACCACTGCTTTTAGAGTGATTATTATAATGATTTAAAAGCGATACATTTTCATTTTTTAATCCATCATTGTACATTTCTATAATTTCTTTTCTTCTTTTTAATATGGTGTTATATCGTTCTAACTGGGCAAGTCCAATTGAAGCGGATATATCAGTCATATTACATTTGTAGGCGGGGTACAATATATCGTATTCCCAGCTACCTTTTTTAGTTTTTTCTAATGCATCTTTTGATTGTCCGTGAAGTGATAGCAACATATATTGTTTATATATATACTCATTATCTATTCCATTAATGTTTTTCCATGTAATAGCGCCACCTTCTGCAGTGGTGAGATTTTTTACAGCATGAAAAGAAAAAGAAGTAAAATCTGCAATTTCGCCACACATTTTTCCATCTTTTGAGGCGCCAAACGAATGGGCGGCATCTGCTAAAACAACAACTCTTCCTATTTTTTTTTGCATATCATTTTTAGGATTAAAAAGATTTTTCTTCCTATTAACTATTTCAAAAATTTTATCGTAATCGCAAACTATTCCAGCAAGATCAACAGGAATGATAGCTTTAGTTTTTTCTGTGATTGCGTTTTCTAAAGAAGAGTAATCCATAGTGAACGAGTCTTTTTCTGTGTCAACTAATACAGGCTTTGCACCTACATGGCAAATCACACTACAACTAGCTGTATATGTGTAAGCGCTGGTTATGACTTCATCACCTTCACCTATGCCTAAAAGCCTTAGTGTCATTTCCATACATGCAGTAGCGGAGTTAAGGCATACGGCTTTACTAGTATTACAATATTCAGCAATGTATTTTTCAAAGAGTTTAGTTTTAGGCCCGGTTGTGATCCATCCGGATTTAAGTGCTTCAGTTACATATTCGATTTCCAAATCAGATATATCTGGAGGTGAAAGTTTTATAAAATCCATGGTTTATTTAGTCGTCCTTCCATATAAAGTTAGCAGTTAAAAAATTGTTAATGGGATTGCAATTTATTTACACTTTTTAATAAAAACTAATTTAAAAGCTTATAAAAAGATTTTATTTGTTACAATTACTAGCTTTATAAATTATTTTTTGAAGCTGCAATATACAATATAAATTATTATACCACAATAAGTGTAAGACTTCAATCTAAATGAATAGGGAGACATGCCTGTATTGTGTGGGTTTGTCAAACATATGTTACAACAGAATAAAAAGTGCAGGAACTTCTTTAAGGAACTAATGCACACTTCCAAACAGGCAATCGAAGCACTGGGTGAAAGGGGTATCTCCCATATTTTCATACTGCCTCCGCAGGACACAAGCACTCGTATCATTCTGAAAAAGTCGAAAACGCTTGACTATATCCTTTGCGAATGGAAAAAGATGCAGAACAACGCAAGACACATGGAGATCAATATGATTACAAGCATGTACGCGCATATTTGGTACAATGGCCGAAAAGTCAACGCACAGAAATTTGAAACAGCGTTCTATTTCAATTCCAACTTGTATGATGTCCATCATGCGGAAGAACCATAGGAACCGGTGATTGTAACACTGGATTTGTGGAACAGCTTCAGAAGTTTCCCGAACTCACAAGTGCGCTCGCGGTACTCATTGCCGCGCATAGCACATCAACCACACCCGAGAAATTCAATTAGCAAACAAGCAACTTTGATTAGCAGATTTATAATAAACTCTGTTCGAATCCAATTAGCAAAATATGTACCGTCTAACGTATAAAAACAAGCCCATCAAAAACTTCGGATCATTCGATTCCTCCGAAAATGACAGACGAAAGAAAAAAAAACTTGCCGTAAACCATCAAGAAAACGGTTTACGGCAAGTGTTCTGGCGTTCCCGAGGCGATTCGAACACCCGACCTATCGCTTAGGAGTATGGCTTACCACCTCATACACGGTAGCCTAACATAACTTCTGATACCGTATAACCCTTGTAAAATCAA
>CAKSGI010000017.1 GCA_934454005.1 uncultured Eubacteriales bacterium
CATATAATGCACTTAGGGGATAGCTTTCTATACTTCCCCCAACGAAGGTACCGCCGTTAAAAACTCATAAGAACACTTTGGACAAACTACCTTCATTTTAATTGGTTCCACAGAATTTATAGTTTGATACAAATTCTGTAAATATGCCATATCTGGTGTGAACAAATGTTCTATGATAGTAGGATTAATATTTTCTAATGTTCCTAATTTAGTTATAACCCTAGAAAGTAGTAATATACTCAAATATCCCGGATTTTGCTGAACTCTTTGATCTTTAAGTGGCATAATTTCATCTGCAGCAGTCGCTAATCTCATAATTCCTTTTTTATGAACTGTTCCTTCCTTATCTACATAACCTTTAGGCAGCTCAAACTCAATTTCTGTTTTAAAAGACATACTATCATTCTTCCTTTACAAACTTGTTTATATATTTGAATACATAATATCAAAAAAAAAAAAAAAATTCAATAGAAATTAAAAATTATTGCAAAACAATTCGTCACAAATAGATATAACTCATTTCAAAAACATTAAAAATTATCATTTTCGCCTTTATTCTTTCTTAAATGATTCACATTTATTTATAGGTCAAACTCTATTAAATTAATAATCATATTTTTCTTGTCAATTAAATCAAATCATGTTATTATTATTTATAGATATAAATATGGAGGTGTTCTTAATGAATCCTGTTGAAATTATTCTAGGAGTTGTCCTTTTGCTTTTTTCAATGCTTATTATTGTGGTTGTACTTTTACAAGAAGGACAACAACAAAATTTAGGTACAGTAGATGGTGGATCTGATACATTTTTGTCTAAAAATAGATCTCGTTCTATTGACTCCGCTTTTGAACGCTGGACCAAAATTATCTCAATTGGGTTCTTTCTGCTAGTAATCGCTGCAAATATCATACTTGCAGTTATTCATTTCGGATTATTTTCTTAACTTTTTTAATTAACCCCCACGATACTGAATTCGTGGGGGTCGTATTTTATAACCTGTAAAAAATCGTAAACTAAGAAATATTCAACTAACACCCTCAAAAAATTTAAGCACTACTAAAAAGACTCCTGATCTTACAAAAAATCACCTTATACAATCGTTGCTCAGTTAGTTTTTTAGATATCATATTTTTATGTTTCATACTTATATCAGAAAGGAATAACATATTTATGAATGAAAATATTAAAAATGAAATTTTACAAATTATAAATTCAACAACATCATCTCTAGCTCCTGATTTCATATTCCAAAAAATCTCCGAAAACGACCTTAACTCTTTTATAAACTCTATAAAAGAATTAAAAAATGAAGGAAAAATAATTATTACAAAAAAGAAAAAAATTGCATCCGCAAAAAATTGTGGCCTCATTGCTGCTAAAATTATATCCCAGTCAAAAGGTTTCGCATTTGCTAAAACACTCGAAAATTCAAAAGATATTTTTATATTTAGCGAAAAATTAAAATTTGCTATGGTTAATGACATCGTAATGCTTACAAATATAAAAAATTCGTTAAAAGGTCCTATAGGTGAAGTCGAAAGAATTGTCACAAAAGGAGAACACCTTATAACAGGAACTATACAAAGATCTCGTACAGGATGTGAAATAATTCCAGATGCTAACTTTAGATACAACATCCCTGTAGATAAAGGGTATACTCTTGGTGCACGGAACAACGATAAAGTACAGGCAATTTTGTCAAGTACCCCGCGTAGACCTCAACCTAAAGCAAGAGTTTTAAAAATATACGGAAAAGCGACAAGTGCACAAGTATGTGCAGATGCTATAATTGATTCAAATAAAATACCAACATTTTTTCCAGAAAATGTTATAAACGAAGCTAAAAGAGTATCATCAAAACCCATAACTCAAGATGATATAAATAATAGAATTGATTTAAGAAATGAAATTATCTTTACAATTGACGGAAAAGATGCTAAAGATCTCGACGATGCTATATCTATACAAAAAATTGAAAATGGTTGGAAACTCGGCGTTCATATTGCTGATGTTTCTCATTATGTTAAGTTTAATACTCCGCTTGACCGTGAAGCTTTATCAAGAGGAACATCTGTATATTTTGCAGATAGAGTTATCCCTATGCTTCCAACAGAACTATCTAATGGAGTATGTTCTCTAAACGCAAATGAAGATAAACTCACTTTTTCTTGCATTATGAATATAGATAATAAAGGAAATTTAATCTCTTATGAATTTAAAAAGTCTATTATAAACTCTAAAGTACGAGGGGTATATTCGGAAATAAACAGTATAATAAACAAAACTGCATCTAAGTCTATTATGAGTAAATATAATATCATATTAGACTCCATCAAAGAAGGAATAAATCTATCTAATCTTCTTATAAAAAAATCTAACCAACGTGGCACTGTTGATTTAGAAAGTTCTGAATCTAAGTTTGAATTAGATAAAAACGGTGTTTGCATTAATATTTCAAAAAGAGAACAAGGACAATCCGAAAAAATGATAGAACAATTTATGATAATGGCCAATCAAGCAGCTGCAATTTATGCTAGAAATTCTATTGTACCTTTTGTATATCGCGTACATGAAAGTCCAGACCCTGAAAAATTAAAGATTTTATCCGACCTATGCAACGCTTTGGGAATAAATAGTCGGCGAATTCGTGAAGGTGTTAAAACAAGCGACTTTGCAAATTTGCTGAATCAAGCTAAAGAGTCATCCACAAAAAAAATATTATCTCATCAAATACTCAGAACCATGTCTAAAGCAAAATATTCAACCAATCCAATAGGACATTTCGGATTATCCTTAAAAGACTATTGTCATTTCACATCACCTATTAGAAGATACCCCGATACTGCCATTCATAGAATATTGTCTGATCTCGTGAAAGGGAAAAACATTAATAAAATAACAAAGCTATATTCAGATTATGTTATTTTAGCATCTACAGCGTCCACAGACTGCGAAATAAGAGCTATGAAAACAGAAAGAGACACTGAAAAATGTTATATGGCAGAGTATATGAGCAGTCATATCGGAGATATATATGATGGTATAGTTTCTGGAGTTGTACCAAAAGGATTTTTCGTAGAACTTGAAAATAATGTGGAAGGCTTTGTTAGCCTTAATGATTATCCCGAATGCAAATTTGTATTCGACGGTATCATTTCTCATAAAGATGAGCTAAGTAACAAAAAAATATCAATAGGTGACAAGATAAAAGTCGAAGTCATATCCTCATATATTCCAACCGGAACCATAGATTTTAGAGAATGTATAAAATAACATCCCGAAATGATTAGCATAATAACCAAGTATATTTAAAATATTTTATATTCTAAATTATTCATAAGCAAATATTTAAATATTCTCAAACATAAAAAATAAAACCCATCTTTTGGATGGGTTTAACAAAAAACTAAATATCTGATTTATATAAATTAGAACTTAAATGCCAAATGTCATCGTTATATTGCTTAATTGAGCGATCAGATGAAAAATATCCAGCTTTGCTTATATTAATAAGCATTTTTTTCGCCCATTCTTCTGTACTTTCGTAATCACTAAATGCCTTCTCTTTTGTTTTTACATAATCTTCAAAGTCTAGTAGTGTCATAAACCAATCTTTATTTATCAACTCATTATACACTCTTTTTAAACATTCTCTATCTCCTATATTCATCATAAGATCACTTACGATAAAATCTACACAGGTCTTTATAATGATATCACCAGAATAATATTCACAGGCATTATAATCTTTATTTAAATAATGCGATATAACCGATTCACTCGATTCTCCAAATATATAAATATTATCTTTTCCGACTAGATCATATATTTCAACATTAGCACCATCCATAGTACCAATTGTAACTGCTCCATTAAGCATAAATTTCATATTTCCAGTTCCTGATGCCTCTTTAGATGCTAAAGATATTTGCTCTGACAAATCACAAGCAGGAATTAATTTTTCAGCGTAAGTTACATTATAATTTTCTACCATAACAACTTTTAAATATGGGCTGACGTCAGGATCATTATTAATTAATTCTTGCAGACAAAGTATAAGATGTATTATATCTTTTGCAATAGTATATGCTGGTGCAGCTTTAGCTCCAAATATAACTGTTATTGGAGTTGAAGGCTTGTTTCCTTTTTTTATTTTCAAATATTTATATATTACATATAAAGCATTCATTTGTTGACGCTTATATTCATGAAGCCTTTTTATTTGAATGTCAAAAATAGAATTTTCATCTATTGATATATTTTCGATCGACTTTATATAGTTCTTAAGTTCTACTTTAGCCTTCTTTTTTATCTTTATCAGATCGTCCAAAATTCTTTTATCATCAATAAATTTTTGCAAATCATTGAGTTTATCAGCATCTTTTTTATAATCCGTTCCGATTAAAGAATCTATAAAACTAGTTAAATCCCTATTAGCATGTAATAGCCAACGTCTGAATGTTATACCATTTGTCTTATTGTTAAACTTTTCAGGGTAAATATTATAAAATTCTCTAAGTTCCTGAGTTTCTAATATATTTGTATGAAGATTTGCAACGCCGTTCACACTAAACCCATAATGAATATCAATATGTGCCATATGAACTTTCTTATTTTTATCTATTATTGCAACTTTAGGATTTTTATATTTCCATCTGACTTTTCTATCAAGCCTTTTTATTATAGGTATTAGCTGAGGGACAACTTCTTTTAAGTATTCTAATGGCCATTTTTCTAAAGCCTCAGAAAGTATAGTATGATTTGTATACGCACACATATTTCTAACTATTCTAATAGCCTCATTCATAAAAATTCCTTTTTTAACTAAAAGCCTTATCATTTCTGGAATTACCATTGTAGGATGAGTATCATTTATTTGTATTACTACATGCGCATCCATATCTTTTAAATCATACCCTTTATCTTCACATTCTTTTATAATAAGCTGCGCCGCATTGCTTACCATAAAATATTGTTGATATATGCGAAGTAAATTTCCACTTTTATCACTATCATCTGGATATAAAAATAACGTCAAATTTTTTTGTATGTCTTTCTTATCAAAATTAATTCCAGCTTTAACAATTGTTTCGTCTACAGTTTCGATATCAAATAAATGCAACTTATTTGCTCCACTTTTATAGCCTACTATATCTAAATTATAAAGTCTTGATACTGCCGTAAAATTTTTAAATTGAACCTTAAAACTTGTATTTGTTTTATTAAGCCAAGTTTGATCTGTTATCCATGGATTTTTTTCCTCTTTTTGCTTGTGATTCTTAAATAATTGCTTGAATAAACCGAAATGATAATTTAACCCTATACCATCACCATTAAGACCAAGTGTTGCTATAGAATCTAAAAAACATGCTGCTAGCCTTCCAAGCCCTCCATTACCTAATGATGGTTCAAGTTCCATCCCCTCTATTTTAGATAAACTTTTCCCGTATTTTTTTAACATATCAGAAACTTCATCAAACAACCCTAGATTAATCAAATTATTAGATAACAATTTTCCTAACAAAAATTCCGCTGAAATATAATAGAGTTTTTTGTGACCAGAGTTACAAGGAACTTTTTTAATTTCATCTTTCGTAAAGCTCAATAATACATCAAATAATTCCTTATCTGAACAGTCATTTAAGTTTTTATTAAATTTATTTTTTAACATTTCCTGTATTCTACTTTCTACCATAACAATTCCCCCCATATAGTTTATTCATTTTCCAAAAACTTAACTTTATTATATATTTTTATAATTTGGAAAAATGTAAAATCTATACACATAAATTAATTATTTTAATTAATCAGAAATATTAACGTACACCCCAAAATGATCAGACACCTCATTATAATATTTTCCATTAAATATTACTCTAGAAAATTCTACCGGTTTATTATTATTTTTAAAGATATAATCTATCCTAATCGATTTCTTTCCACTTTCCCTCCATCCGTCAATCTCTTTTTTTACAGTATATCCATTATCTTTAACTCTAGCGCAAATATACGTATCATTAAAGATATTATCCTTTTTTATATATGCATATCCTTCATCATTTATATCAGAAGGACTATTAAAATCTCCTAATAAATATATATCATCATTAAAATACCTTTGCAAACAATCCTTAATTTTACTCCATTGTTCTTTAAACGGGTCTTCACTGTCATTCCACCATCCCATATGGATAGAAAAATACCACGTACCTTTCTTACCGTCTAACGTTTTAATCCCTAATACTCTTCTTGTTCTATAATTTCTATAGTCCCGAATTTTAGATATATAAAATTGATTTGTCTCACATATTTTTTTCAAACTTAATATTGCTAAACCTTCATCAAATATATCATATCCTATATGATTAGGAACAAAACTCCAAAAATAATCAATACCCCGCTTTTTCAACTTGTCCACCAAAATTAAAGCAAAATTATCTTCTTTTATAACCACATCATCAGAGCATTCTACATATTTTTCCATAGCCATATTTTTATAATCTACAATTTTAGAATTTATACGTTGATTTACCTCCTGCAACGCAATTATATCAAATTTATTTTCAATAATTGCATCTAAAATAATTTTTATTTTTTCTTCACAATTATTTTCAAGCCAACTATGAGCGTTAAGAGTTAACAATTTCATAATATCCTCCAAATTTATAGGATACCGAAAATTCGGTATCCTATAAGCATAAAATCATAAAATATCATTTATATCTGACTTTAGCACATCTGCCTTTGGGCCATAAATTGCTTGTATTCCATTTCCCTTTTTTATAAGTCCTAGGGCTCCATTTTCTTTCCATTTTTCAGCATCTGATACCTTTTCAACGTCTTTTACAGTTACTCTAAGTCTAGTCATACATGCATCTACTTCTAAAATATTTTCTTTTCCTCCTAAAAAACCTATTATTCGTTCTGCCTGACTATTTTGTTTATCTGATTTAACAACTTTTTCTTCATGTTCATCATCAATATAATTTCCATTTCTCCCTGGTGTAGCAAAATTAAACTTTCCTATCATAAAATATGAAACAAAATATCCTATAACAAAGAAAACTACACAACATACCAAGTAGTTAATTACATCTCCTACAAGGCCTGCCTGAAATATCATTGGAAGTCTAGTAGCAAATTCAATATTTCCAAAAGAATGAACTCTCAAATTAATTATTCCTGCCATTCCAAATGCCAATCCTTGCAAAATTGCATAAACAACATATAGTACTGGAGCTACAAATACAAACATAAACTCAATTGGTTCTGTCACCCCTGTTAAAAAAGTCGCTAACCCTGCTGATAAAAACATAGATTTATATTTATGTCTTATTTTTACATTTGTTCTTTTATACATAGCAAGATCAAATCCTAATATCAATCCACTTGCTCCTATCATTTGTCCAACCTTAAATCTCGCTGGTGTAACACTATTAAGCAAGTTATTATAAGAATTCATATCACCAAACGATTTAAAATTAATAAGGTCATTCACCCAAGCAAGCCATAATGGATCCTGACCAGATACTACTATCCCTGCATTTACTCCTGTTTGATATTCATAAACTCCTCCAAAAGAAGTATAATTCATAGGTATCGTTAACATATGATGCAATCCAAATGGTAACAATAATCGCTCTAAAGTTCCATAAATAAAAGGTGCTAATACCGGGGATGTAGACGATGAACTTGCAATCCAAATCCCAAATGCATTTATTCCTCCCTGAAGCACAGGCCAAACTAATGCTAAAATTATAGAAACAACCGTTGACCATAATATAACAACAAGTGGAACAAAACGTTTACCATTAAAAAATGATAAAACTTCAGGAAGTTTTCTAAAATTATAATATTTATTATAAACCATTGCTCCAACAAATCCTGATATTATACCCACAAAAACTCCCATATTTAAGGCAGGCGCTCCTAAAACAGAAACAAAATAACCTTCTACTGGTATTTCTGTTCCAAAAAGTGTATGTGTTGTTGCTCCTTTTGTAGCAAGTAAATCTTCTGTAACCCCAAATATCTGACCAGTTAATACATTTATTAAAATAAAAGAAATCAAAGCTGCAAATGCTCCGCCTGCACGTTCTTTTGCCCATGACCCACCAATGGCAACTGCAAATAATATATGTAAATTTTTTATAATCCCCCATCCTATACTTCCCATTATATTTGCAATCATTACAACAAATCCAATGTTACAAGATACCATTTTAATTAAACTTCCAAGACTTATCATAAGACCTGCCGCCGGCATTACCGCAACAACAACTAACATAGTTTTTCCTAATTTTTGCAAGAAATCAAACGAAATTGCTTTCTTCATTACTATATAAACCTTCCTTCGGTTTTAATAATTATAATTATATAAAATTTCCATATATATTTCAATAATATAATCTAAAAATTATTTATTATAAATATATTTGAAAATATCAAACTTATATAGCCATATACTCGTTAATATAAAACAAGTATATGGCTATACAAAATAGTACTATCTACTTTTCTTTAATATTCCTTCAGCCATAAAATTTGCCATTTTTTCAGATAATAATTCTAATTTTTCAAATGATTCTATATCATCTGCATATTGACGACCAAATCTTTTGATTACTTGTTCCTCTGTAAGTTTTAGATTTTCAAAAAACATCTTATTCCATTCTTTTTTATCCCAATTAGGATTTAAGGAAAATAAGTATTCAGAAATATCATTTGCGTTCTTATACCATTGTTCTTTTAAACCGTTTATTGCAGTAATATTTCCTGACTTAGCCGTATTTATTAATTTAATCCCAATAAGCAAATGATCCATCATCAAAACCTCTAGTTTTTTAGTTTCTTCTTCGCTATAGAATTTTTTAAGTACGACAGAAAAATCTGTTGGATTCTTTATTAATTTTTTTGTAACTATTTGTAAATCACCAGTTCCAGAAATTGCACTTATAATAAAAAATCTAGTCCATAATGTATTATCCAACCATAATTTTTTAAATGTAATTAAAATTTCGTTTTTATCCGGCCCCTTTTTATTATTAAAATTTCCCATTGAATTGTTTCTCGACATATCTCTACTATTTCTCATATTCCTTTGAGAAACCATTCTATTAGTTTGAGACGGTTTTTTCATATTACTTTTTATACTGTTGCTTCTATTCATAGCCAACCAACCAACTCCTTTATAATTTATGTTTACATATTATGTTTTTAAGAAGTTTTTTGTAACTAAAAAATAGATTTTCAATTATACTACATAATCAATATTTGCTTTTTGTGCTTGAGAATGTTGAAATTTTCTTCTTATTCTGTATATTTTGCCATCCTTTCTAAAAAATGCACCAGTTTGCTTAAACACAAATTTAACACCAGATTCAATGCACTGTTTTCTTAAGTCCAATATCCAATCATAATCGCACACTCTCGCATTATTACCTGATTCTCCTCCTACTACAACTTCTTCAATAGAATCATTCAAATAAGGCAATAAATCTAATTTTTCTAAAATTGGTTCACATATAATAATTTTATGCTTTAATGGTAATCCAAGATATATTGGCAATCTATAATTTGCTCTATCCTGATTTTCTACTGTACAACCAATAATTAAGTTGCTATATCCATCATTCCAATCACTAGGAAGATTAACATAAAATCTATCTATACGTTTTGTAATAATTAAAAAATTCAAATCATTTCTCTGTTTTATCATTTCATACGTTTCAGGTCTCCACAAATCAGCCTCTTCAACAAAAAAATCTGATGTAAGACAAGTATATACAATTTCATTTGATTTAAGTTTATACTTGCCATTCTTTGATTTTTTTAATGGCAAGTCAAAACTACTCGTTTTTTTAACAATGAAACTTGCTTTATCATACATAGCATCTTGTCTATAAACATAACAATTTTTACATCCTTCACTAATTTTATGGCACCCATGCCACGGATTCCAATTAGGCATTATCATTCCTCCTATAATAATTATATCATATATCCATATAAAATGACAAAATTCCTTATAAATTTTCTAATCTTTACAAAAATAGCAAATTGATCTTCCTATATATTCTGCTGTTCCTATACCATATTTTTTATCTGTCTGCGAAATTAAACTTTTATCAGTTAAATACCCCTGTCCAATATCAAAAATAATTGTTTTGGTTTTCACTCTGAAAACCTTCTGTATTTCAATTTGCCACTTCTCAATTAACCTTTGAATATAATTAGATTCTATTCCCTTATCTCTATTTTTAGCTATTTTATCAATTAAACTAGAAACTTTAAGCTGATAATTTTCACTTATATTATCAGGATCTATTCCCTTTTTTAAAGCTTCGTTATATGCACTTACACTTCCATAATATTTTAAAACATTTTCTAAAATTATATCCTTATTTTTATCAATAAGCTTTTTGTAGCGTTCCTCTACTTCTTTTTCGTCTCCATAATACTCAGTCATATATTCCCTATACTTATTCATACAGTTTTTGAAACTGTCCATCATCGTTTTTTCGATCTCACTTTTCTTAAAATCATCAAAACTCATATATTTTTCACCTTCTATTAACCTTTCTAAAAGCCATATCAAATCATCAATTTGGTTACGCTTCATTAATAATAAATTTTTATGTTCTTTCAATGAATTTTTTAAATCAAATTTAGGATTAGAAATTATATTCTTAATATCATTTAATGAAAATCCCACTTCTTTAAATAATAATATATGGCGTAAAATTTCAAGCGAATTATCATCATACATTCTATAACCTGACCCGTTAACTCTACTGGGTTTCAACAAACCTATTTCATCATAATAATGGAGTGTTCTTATACTAACTCCTGTTAAATCAGAAACATTCTTTACGCTTTTCATTGTTACCCCTCCTTTAAAAATAATTAATAGTTAATTTAAAAAATTCCAATAACATAATAAACTATCACGTAACGTTAGAGTCAATAGAAAATTTAAATAGAAAAAAAATATATAATATGATAACATATATTTAATAAATTTTAAGGAGACAACTTATGAATCATATTGAGCATACTATTAAACCTGTATTTAATAAAGACTCCAAAGTGTTAATATTAGGTTCATTTCCATCGGTAAAATCAAGGGAAAACCAGTTTTTTTATGGTCATCCTCAAAATAGATTCTGGGAAGTTATTTCGCACTTAACTAATACCAGGCCTACTCCCAAGACAACAAATGATAAAAAACAAATGCTTCTTACAAATAATATAGCCGTATTTGACGTCATAAAAAGCTGCGATATAACAGGTTCAAGTGATTCTAGTATAAAAAATGTCGAACCATGGGATCTCTCACCCATATTAAAACATTCATGCATAAAAAACATATACGCAAACGGGTCTAAAGCATACCAACTTTATATGAAATATTGCTATAGTAAAACAAACATGCTAATTACAAAGTTACCATCTACGAGCCCCGCAAACGCTTCTTACAACCTTGAAAAACTTTTATTATATTGGAAACAAATTATAGCTTGAAATTTAATAAAATTAAAAAAATTCACTCTATATTTAACTTAATAATTGCTAAAAATTCACTAATAATTATTGCCTTACCCAATCACCGAGTATCCGTAAAACAGTAAAATTCTCCGTATGATCCAAACCATACGGAGAATTTGTTTATGTCTAATTTTCAAGTTTGCTGGCGGCAAATTCATAGAAGATGACCTCTTTAGCAGAGCAAGAGAAGAATACAGCTACCCTGACGGAAAGTTGTAACAAAATATTATCAGTCAAGCAGTTTTCTTCTGCTAAGATCTAATGAAGCGTCCCTGGACGTACGATATTCCCGATATGAGAATATAGAAGTGTGCTTTTTGTTTCTAAACAATGGTTTTATCTACTGTTTTCTTTAAAAAACTACAGAAATACTTCTGCAAAACCCTGTTTTTTCGGTTCATTTAACACAGCATACAGCGACTTTCTGTCATATCCCTCTTCCATATACTCCGGCAAAAAGTATATAGAGATCACCTCTCTTGAGCCATCGTATTACTCAAATCTTGATTGGTAAAAACTGCTGATTCCATATACTTTCAATTCTCAACGCAAACCAATGTGTGCCAATAAGGAATATTCAATGCTGTACCCCATCTTCTTTTTGGAATAAAGTTTAAACACTCCTACTGAATTATCTTAAGATAAGCGTATTTTCAACTTTCTTCGTATATTCTACTGATCGTATTTTTATCACCAGATAAGTCGATATATTTAATCTTCACCTTTACCATCCCTAATTCCGATTTGTTTAAATAAAGTATATCACAAAAATATGAATCATTCTGCCATCCGCACAAGAAACGCCCGAACATTTTTTGCCCTGGCGTTCTTGGTATCAAACATAAATCGGCTCAAGTTCTACTATCCTTTCTGATAAGCACCCTGTAAGCGTTCACATTCCGTACCCGTTCTATTTAGCTTTCGACCTTCAGTTGTTCGGCCACACCGGTTCGCTTCACAGCGATTACACGATCAATTCCATTCAGTTTTGTACCACTTTGTCAGTCCCGGCACAATACTATCCTACAACCACTTCACTATAGGGTGAGGCTTATTTTTTTAACAATTTTTAAACTTTTATTAAAAATACCAACTTATAGTGATAATTTATTCTCTAAAAATCGTCTTATTGGGTGACGACATAACAGTTATTTTGCCGTAAAATATAAATATAACAAACAATATTTAAATTAGCCACAGTGATAGTAGCTCTTCTACTATTAACTATATATAAGCACCTTACATATGTAGGTGTTAAAGCAAAAAAATCATAGCGGTTTGCGATACGTTATGATTTTTTTGTTATACAATAAAAAACTAATATACAATGGTTACAAAAATTTTTAGCCATTATATATTAGCCACAACATATCAACTATTTAGTTTATCTGGCACAGTACTATAAGCTGGTTCATAAGTAATATATTACTTATTTATATCTTGTTAAAGCGCATAAATTATTTTGTACCGAATATGCGGTCCCCTGCATCTCCTAACCCGGGAACTATATATCCCTTTTCATTAAGTTTTTCATCAAGAGAAGCACAATAAACCTTAACATCTGGATGTGCTTTTGTAAGTTCAGTCATTCCCTCTGGCGCAGCAATTATACACATAAACTTTATATTTTTAGGATTGCTTTTTTTAATAATACTTATAGCATCTATAGCAGATCCTCCAGTTGCTAACATAGGATCTAAAACTATTACTTCCCTCTCATTTATATCCGCAGGTAACTTACTATAATATTCAACTGGCTCTAAAGTTTTAGGGTCTCTGTATAACCCAATGTGACCAACTCTAGCAGCTGGCACAAGTTGCATAACTCCATCTATCATACCTATTCCTGCTCTTAAAATGGGAACAAAAGCAAGTTTTCTTCCTGAAAGCACATATGTCTTTGCAACAGCTACAGGTGTTTCAACCTCAACCTCTTTGAGTGGCAAATCTCTGGTAGCCTCATAACACATAAGCATAGATATTTCTCCTACTAGCTCACGAAACTCTTTAGATCCTGTATTTTTATCTCTTAGCAATGTTAATTTGTGTTGTATTAACGGATGATCCATCACAAAAACTTGATTATCCATTTCAAAACCTCCTTAATTTTAACTAAATATTATAAATTTAGCGTTCCATTTTCAATCGCAGTAATTTGTTTTATTCTTTCAGCATGTCTTCCTCCATCAAAAGGAGTATTTAAAAATATTTCTGTAAGTTTAACAGCCATTTCTTTTGTAATAATCCTTCCACCTAAACAAAGAATATTAGCGTCATTATGTCTTCTAGTCATTTCAGCAGAAAATTCATTAGTACAAACGGCAGCTCTTATTCCCTTTATTTTATTTGCTGCAATTGATATTCCTAACCCTGTTCCACAGCAAAGAATTCCCTTATCGCTTTCACCAGAAACAACCGATTTGCCTACTTTTAAAGCAAATGGCGCATAATTTACTGAATCTAAACTATTTGTCCCAAAATCTTTATATTCAATGTTTTTATTATTTAAATATTCTTTTATTGCTTCTTTTAATTCATAACCACCATGGTCTGCTCCTAAAGCTATCATATTATCAATAAGACACCTCTAAAAAAATTTAGGATATCTGTATTACCCTCCCTTTAATTATTTAATTTACTTATCTACCCTTTTTTCAATTCTCTTTGAGCCTGAGGCATTCGCAAATATATTGGATTCAAATCCCTCGCTGGTAAAACCACACCTTTTTTATAAAGTTCTATTCCAGCCTGAGAAACACCAAAAGCTCGTTGATAAATCAAATGGCCAGGCAACAACCGCAAATTATTAATCTCAGCATTTAGTTTATTATAACATAAATCAGCTCCATCTCCAACTAAATTTATAATTTCATTACTATAATTATTTTTTATGTATTTTTTTAGCTCCCCTATTTTTATTGCACTGTCTTCAGTTAACCTTTTTATTTTGCCATCAACTACCGAAAAAAAAGCGTTATATACCTGTTCGCACCTTGCATCCATAGTTGCGCAAATGATAGAATTTTCCATTCCCATTAAGTTGTATGCCATGGCATGCAGAGTTGATACTGGTATACAAACTTTATTTAATGCATAAGAAATTCCTTTTATAGCAGAAACTCCTATTCTAATTCCTGTAAAAGATCCTGGCCCTACAGATACAGCAAAAGCATCTATATCTTTTATATTTATTTTTGTATTGTCAAAAAGAGATTTCATCATTGTCATTAAGGTTTGACTATGAGTAAGCTTAGTATTTATATAAAACTCTCCTAAAACAAAATCGTCTTCAACTACAGCCACAGACGCAGATGTTGCAGAAGAATCTAAAGCTAATAATTTCAAAATTCATCTATCCCTTCAATAATAATGATTCTTTTAGAAACACTTTTTTGTCTTATGGTTATCTTTAATGATGATTCTGGAATAATAGATTCAATATTTTCACTCCATTCAATAATCAAAACTCCATTACCAATATAATCAAAAAAACCAGTAGAATATAAATCATCCCATGTTTCAACTCTAAACATATCAAAATGATATAACTTATACTTACCATCATATTCATGAACTATAGCAAATGTAGGGCTAGAAACACCATCATTTATTCCTAATCCTCTGGCCACTCCCCTTACAAATGCTGTTTTACCAGCACCCATTTCTCCATACAACGCTATAATTTCTATCCCTTTTAATTTTCGTGCAAGGTTTTCTCCAACTTGTTCTGTTTCTTCAGGTGAAAACGTATTAATTTCAATCATAAAAATCTCCTAAAAAAGTCCAATTATATTTCCGTTTTTGTCAATATCTATTTCTTCTGCTGCCGGAATTCTAGGAAGTCCCGGCATCGTCATTATATTTCCGGCGTATACAACAACAAACCCAGCACCATTAGAAATTGACACATCATTTACTGTTATTTTAAAATTTGTTGGTCTTCCCAATTTTTGTGGATCATCCGATAAAGAATATTGCGTTTTAGAAATACAAATTGGTTTATTTAATGATAGTTTTTCAATTTCATTTATAGATTTAATAGCTCTATTAGTATAGTTAACACCACTTGCACCATAAATTTCTTTCGCTATTTTCTCTATTTTTTCTTTAATAGATATATCTATTGAATACAAAGGCTTAAAATTAGATCCTTTTTTACAAACTTCACAAACTTTTAATGCTAAATCTTTGCCACCATCTCCACCTCTTTTAAACACATCTGCTACTGCATATTGCGTACCATAATCTACACAATATTTTTTAACAAAATTAATTTCAGATTCCGAATCTGTATCAAATCTATTTATTGCTACAACAACAGGCAACCCAAATTTCTTCATAATTTCTATATGTGCACCTAAATTTACTATACCTTTTTCTAGAGCCTGTAGATTCTCAATTTTTAAATCTTCTTTTTTTAATCCACCATTATATTTTAAAGCTCTTATTGTAGCCACTAAAACAACCGCTGATGGTTTTAAGCTAGCTAACCTACATTTAAGGTCGAAAAATTTTTCTGCCCCTAAATCAGAACCAAACCCTGCTTCTGTAATACAATAATCGCCAAGTTTAAGAGATAATTTAGTCGCTCTAACAGAATTACAACCATGAGCAATATTAGCAAATGGTCCGCCGTGCATTATCACAGGTGTCCCTTCTAATGTCTGAACTAAATTCGGCTTTATTGCATCTTTTAACAATACAGCCATAGCCCCTTGCACTTTTAAATCTTTTGCAAACACAGGTAACTCGTTATAATTATATGCAACTATAATATTACCCAATCTACTTTTTAAATCATCTATATTATCAGATAAACAAAGTATTGCCATAACTTCACTTGCAACTGTTATTATAAAATGATCTTCTCTTGGAACTGAGTTTATTTTTCCACCCAATCCAATTACTATATTTCTTAAAGATCTATCATTTATGTCTAAACAACGTTTAACTAATATTCTTCTTGGATCTATTTCTAATTTATTTCCTTGATGTATATGATTATCAATAAATGCACACAATAAATTATTCGCAGAAGTTATTGCGTGTATATCTCCAGTAAAATGTAAATTTATATCCTCCATCGGCAATACTTGAGAATATCCACCTCCTGCAGCTCCCCCTTTAATTCCAAACACAGGCCCTAAAGACGGTTCTCTTAAAGCTATGACTGCGTTTTTCCCTAATCTTGACATAGCTTGCCCTAATCCTATTGTAACCGTAGTTTTCCCTTCACCTGCAGGAGTTGGATTTATAGCTGTTACAAGAACCAATTTCCCATATTCTTTATCTTTAAGTCTATCAAAAACATTGTCACTAATTTTAGCTTTATATTTTCCGTATAGTTCAATTTCATCCTCAAATATTCCAATATCTTGAGCAATATTTTTTATATCTTTCATTTCAGCATTTTGTGCAATTTCAATATCTCTCAACAAAATTCAAATTTTCCCCCAAACTACAATAATATTTTTATTATAACATAAATGAATAACAATAGTAACTAATCTATTGCAAACTTACATATTTTTCAGACTGTACCTTTTTGGAAAAATGTAGCTATAAAAAAATCGAGAAAATGAAGTACTATCAAGCATATAACGCATGACGGTTAAGGGGGATAACCTTAACAGCATGAGTACGCTGTCACTGAATATATCAAAGTTGACAAAAATAAAAGAACAAGTTCTTAAACTTGAAAAAAATAGGTACACGATCGGTATAAATTCTGAAAAATATCTGAAACAAATTATAAATTCTTAATTTTTTAACTTACTCCGTGAGTTTGATTATGGATAATATTCACATAATTATCATGCATAAAATTTGTCAAAATTACTACATATCTTTACCATGTTGTAAATCCAAAATAAAGTGGAATTATCCCATCCCAACTAAAATAGGGACGGGATAATTTATGTTTAATTATTTATTAAAAATCTTTTTAAAATAAAATCAATACATACTAAAAATATCGTTAAAACTAATCCGCAAATTGGTAAAAAATTACGATTGTCTCCGGTTTTAAACACTTTTGAGCTAGTAATTTTAGATTCAACTGTTTTATTTGAAGTTTGACTTTGAACTGAAACAGAATTATTTGGGCTATCGTTAGTTGGAGTGTGTTCCCCAGTTAAATCGTTATTTTTATCAGATATTTCAGATTCAGGTTCAAATACAATTTTCAACTCAGCTACAAGTGCTGTAAAGTCAAAACCTGAAATACTTACTTTTTCTTCAGGAGAATCTTTACTAATTCTTCTATAAATATTACATGAGTCTGATAACTTTAGAGTACCATTAATTGGTCTCGTATTTTTAAATAATACTTTCCCAGCAGATATTTCAACATTTGCACCTTTACCGCCACCAATGCCTGACCCTTCTTTTTCATCACTGTTTGTAACAGTGATTTCTCCATTAGTTATTTTAATATTGCCAAAATCGAAATTGCCACCACCTATACCAGCAGCACCTTTACCACCGCTAGCTTCAATGGTTCCACCATTTATTTCAACATAAATATTATCTAAACCAAAATCGATATCATTACCACCACCACCAATACCGGATGCTTTTGCACCTCCATAAGCTTTAATATTTCCACCATTAATTATGATTTTTCTCTCAGTACCAGAAATATTATCGTCATCCTCAAATATACACCCACTGCCAATACCGGCACCTCCTCCCAAAAGCGAGATAGAATAAAAACTACTACCAGTAGATTTAATATTTCCACCGAATATTTGAATATTATTATAGGCGTTACTACCAATACCACTACCTATGCCAGCTGAGCCTCCTTTACCTTCAGCTATAATAGTTCCATTACGTATTGTAATGTTGAAAGCACCACCAC
The DNA here is from genome assembly GCA_934454005.1 of uncultured Eubacteriales bacterium. The sequence continues at coordinate 18,413 of CAKSGI010000017.1, forward strand.
ATTCACCACCACCAATCCCAGCTCCAAAGTTCCCACCAGTAGCTACAATGTATCCGTTTATTATCTCTATATGATTTCCACTACCTTCGTAACCACCACCAATACCAGCTCCACTGCTGCCTCCGTTAGCTATAATTTTCCCATTAATTATCCTAATATTTTCGCCACCGCTACTTTTACCATCATGATAGCCTCCACCAATTCCAGCGGCAAAGAAATTACCAGTAGATTTTATATTATATAAATTCTTATCTTCAGGAGGTTCACAGTTAATAGTAATATTACTTCCCTCTATTCCAGCAAATCCACTTGCGTAATCATTTGCAGGTATTTCACCACCATAAGCATCGAGACTTCCTCTTCCTTTTATTATTAACGTTTCGTTAATATCTTTTTTTATACCAGCATTACTAGTACTCGTTAATGAATTTATTCCTATAATATTAATTGTTATTTCATGACCTTGAGTATTATTGATATAAATGGGAGAAAGATCTGATGAAATATTCAAATTTGAAATATTAATTATCAAGCTATCTTTTTTATCCTTTTCACTATCATCTAAACAAATTTCAATCCGATTTTGTTCTGATTTTCCAGATATAGTGTATTCACCAAGATTTTTTATTTTTAAAACACCCTCTTCCCAAGAACATTTACCGTGTTTTTCTACTATTACATCAAGACCTTGTTCTTCAATTGCCAAAACGATTGTCGGGGGCACTGAAAGCATCATGCCTAAACAAATAAAATACGATAAAATTCTCTTTTTCATAATAATCACGCCCCTAAATATTTAAATTTTGATGTATTGTTACAATTTAATTATACATTAATCACTATAAAATTTCAATAAATATTTAAAAAATATCACATATATCTCATAAAATAAAGTACATAATATTATGGGACAAAAAATGAAAAAATCCGTGAAAAAGCAAAAACAATAGAAGATGTGAAACAGGCGTGTTGTTTAATTATATACTTATTGAAATTTATTCTCAAACTTGATATAATACTATTCAGAAATTGTACAATACGCAACAAGGAAGTGTATTTATGAACTATAATTCAATCCCACCTCAACCCCCAGTCACACCCTATCATTTAACAGAAGAATATAAAGAAAGAAATAAGGAAGAATAT
>CAKSGI010000018.1 GCA_934454005.1 uncultured Eubacteriales bacterium
CATCAGCATATTTGCTTTTTATAGCTAAAACTTCCGTTTTTATTATATTCATCAATTTATTTGAATCTGATAAAATTTCTTTAAAATATGCTATTTTTTCAAATAGAGACTTTAATTCTTCCTCTATTTTACTTCTTTCTAAACCCGTTAACCTTCCAAGAGGCATCTGGACTATAGCTTGAGTTTGGGCGTCATCAAGACCAAAGCGTTCTGATAATCTTTCTTTTCCTTCTGGAATAGATTTTGAAGACCTTAATATAGATATTACCTCATCTATATTATCTAGAGCTATTTTTAAGCCTTCTAATATATGTGCTCTTTCCTCAGCTTTTTTTAAATCATATATTGTTCTCCTTGTAACTACATCTACTTGGAAATCTATATAATGCTGAAGCATTTGTTTTAATGTGAGTATCTTAGGTTCACCGTTAACAATAGCCAATAATATTGCTCCAAAAGTAGTTTGCATTTGGGTATATGAATAAAGCTGATTCAAAACAACTTGTGGAGAAGCATCTCTTTTTAAATCTATTTCTATATGCATTCCCATTCTATCAGAGTGATCATCTATATTAGAAATACCTTCTATTCTTTTATCTTTTACCATATCTGCAATATTTTCAATTAGTTTTGCTTTATTTACTTGATATGGAAGTTCTGTAACAATTATTTTAAACCTACCATTTTTAGCCTCTACAATTTCTGCACAAGCTCTTACTATTATTCTACCTCTCCCTGTAGAATAAGCTGCTCTTATCCCTGATCTTCCCATAATTTTAGCTCCAGTTGGGAAATCAGGTCCTTTTATATACTGCATAAGTTCATCAAGCTCTGCATCTGGATTGTCTATTAAACAGCACATTCCATCTATAACTTCAGATAAGTTATGCGGAGGAATATTTGTAGCCATTCCAACAGCTATACCTGTGGACCCATTTACTAAAAGATTAGGAAATCTAGAAGGTAATACTTGAGGCTCTTTTAATCTATCATCATAGTTTGGAGCAAAATCGACTGTATCTTTATCTATATCTGTTAGCATTTCTACAGACATTTTACTCATTCTTGACTCAGTATAACGATATGCAGCCGGTGGATCTCCATCAACAGATCCAAAATTTCCATGACCATCAACTAGCATATATCTCATAGAAAAGTCCTGAGCCAATCTAACCAATGCATCATAAACAGAACTATCGCCGTGTGGATGATATCTTCCTAAAACAGATCCTACTGTATCTGCACATTTTCTATATGCTTTATCTGGACCTAAATTATTTTCGTGTAATGTATATAATATACGTCTATGTACAGGTTTTAAGCCATCTCTAACATCCGGCAATGCACGTGATACTATAACGGACATTGAATAATCTAGAAAAGATTTTTGCATTTCTCTTTCTATATCAACGTCTATAACCTTCGATTCAAATTTTTCAATTTCTTTATTATCCCCGGTATCCAATAAAACACCTTCTTTTTATTTGTCTTTATATTTTATTCATCAATATTAGATGGCAAAGTACCTGCCATTAGCATAGCTTCTACATCCGGTAAAAAGTCTGGTTCTATTGCTCTTACCGGTATTATCAAAATTCCACCTTTTGGAGGTATTATTATAAATAAATTTTCTTCATTAGCAAATACGCTTTTTCCATCTAGTTTTATTATTCTTTCTATATCATTATTTATTATAACAATCTCATCTGGGTATATTTCTACCGAGTACTCACCTGATTTAGTAAGTTCTCTTGCATGATTTTTTATTATCATATTAGGTACAGTCCATATTATTACTATTAACAACACTGATATTACAGAAAATATATACCCATTGATATCATTTTTGAAAATACCAGATAACAAAAATCCCACAAACACTATACTTAAAAATACAGTTTCCACAATTATTTTTTTATTGTTCTTTTTGTACTCAGAAAAATTTTTAAGGCATGTAAATATTTCATCTGATTTTAGCTCATAATTTAATTTTATACCTGTATATTTTTCTTCAAAAACCTCAGCATCATCATCTTCAACAAACTCAGATTCTGATCCATCCCATACAGAACTATCTTCATCAGATTCGTTACTTTGTCGAACATTATCCGATTCTAACTTTTCATCTTTTTCCGGCTCGGGTAAAGGTTCTGTAGTGCTACTTTCATAATTTTTCATCACATTACTCCTTTTAAATTATTTGATTGTTAATTAAATAATAAACTATATTTATATATCTAAGTTTTGTACATACCTTGCATTTTTTTCAATAAATTCTCTTCTCGGTTCAACCTTATCTCCCATTAAAATCGTAAATATTTCATCTGCAGCTGTTGCATCTGCTAATGATACTCTTATCATTGTACGTCTTGCCGGATCCATTGTTGTTTCCCAAAGTTGCTCGGAATCCATTTCTCCAAGACCTTTATATCGTTGTATATCTGCATTTCCACCGATTTCTTTCAGAATTTCATCTCTTTGTTCATCAGAAAATGCATAATAGTGATTTTTTTTGCCTTTAGTTAATCTATAAAGAGGTGGCTGAGCTATATATATATTACCATTTTCTACTAAAGGTCTCATAAATCTAAAGAAAAATGTTAAAAGTAAAGTTCTTATATGTGAACCATCCACATCTGCATCGGCCATAATAATAACTTTGCCATACCTGAGTTTACTTATATCAAATTCATCACCAATTCCACATCCCAAGGCTGTTATAACAGGCATTAATTTATCATTTCCATAAACTCTATCTAATCTTGCTTTTTCAACGTTTAGCATTTTGCCCCATAATGGAAGAATTGCTTGATATCTTCTATCTCTTCCGCCTTTTGCAGAACCTCCTGCAGAATCTCCTTCAACTATATATATCTCTGTTTCTTCAGAATTTTTAGATTGACAATCAGCTAATTTACCTGGTAAAGCAGCTGATTCTAATGCAGATTTTCTTCTCACAAGATCTCTTGCTTTTCTAGCAGCATCTCTTGCTCTAGAAGCAGCCAATGCTTTTTCGAATATAGATTTGGCAGTTGCAGGGTTCTCTTCTAAATAAACAGATAGTTTATCGCTTACTAATCCATCTACAAGCGATCTAATTTTTGTATTGCCTAATTTTGCTTTTGTTTGGCCTTCGAACTGAGCTTCTTTAAGTTTAACACTAATTATAGCAGTAAGGCCTTCTCTTACATCTTCGCCAGTTAAGTTTTTATCGTTTTCTTTTAGTATATTGTATTTTCTTGCATAATCATTCATAACTCTTGTTAAAGCTCTTTTAAAGCCTTCTTCGTGAGTTCCACCATCGGTTGTATGAATATTATTTGCAAAAGAGAGTATTAACTCATTGTAGCTATCATTATACTGCATAGCTATTTCTGCAGAGGCTTCATAATCTGGTAAAGAAGTTGAGAAGTGTATTATATCTTTATGTATAACTTCTAAAGCTCTTTTTTTGTGTATAAAATCAACAAAACTAGATACTCCACCCTCGTAATAAAATGTTTTTGTAATTTCGTTTTCTGGATCCCTTTTATCTATTAACTCTATATTAATTCCAGCATTTAAAAATGACTGTTCACGAAGACGTGTTTCTAATATTTCGTAATCATATACAGTTGTTTCTTTGAAGATTTCACTGTCCGCTTTAAATGTTACAATAGAACCACGTTCAGTAGTATCTCCGATTATCTCCAAATCAGATACTGTATTTCCTCTTTCGAAGCGTTGCCTATATCTATGCTTTCCGTCACAAACTTCTACCTCTAACCATTCAGATAACGCATTTACAACAGATGCACCAACACCATGTAATCCACCAGAAACTTTGTATCCGCTACCTCCAAATTTGCCACCAGCATGCAAAATTGTAAAAACAACAGTAACTGCTGGTATACCCATCTTAGGATGATTTCCTACAGGTATTCCGCGCCCATTATCAAAAACTCTGATAATATTATCTGGCAATATTTCAACTTCTATTTTGTCGCAATATCCTGCCAAAGCTTCATCTATAGCATTATCTACTATTTCGTAAACTAAATGATGGAGACCTCTTGGTCCTGTTGAACCAATATACATCCCCGGACGTTTTCTAACCGCTTCAAGCCCTTCTAGAACTTGTATTTCGCTTGCTCCATATTCTCCATTAACCTGATTTATATCAGTGTTTTCCAATATTAACCCTCCAATATAACATTTGTATATTGACCAAATGACTATTTTCTTGTTTTATGATATATATCAACCATCGTAGGTTGATTATTTTTATTATTTTTATATGGAATAACCTTTAATCTTATATATTGCGGAGCCATTATATAAAAATAAATGAATGGTAATAATGTAAAAAATAATCCAAGTATGAAAAAATTGCTTAAAAATAGACAACAAACAGTTATAATAACCCCCGCAATACTGCATATAAGCGAAAGAGTTTTTATTCTATTTTTATAAATTATATTAGAGGACTCTCCGCAACAAGGACATTTGAATTCTCCATCTGTTTTTATAATCCACGCATTTAAAAAATTTAATTTGTAGTCACAATAAGGACAACTCGGTAATCTATATTTTAACAAATTTAATCCTCCTTTGCAAATTCAAGTATACAAGTTGTATAATAATCTACACATATTACAATTCTAAATATTTTTTAGATCTTCTTAATAATGTTATAGCAGATATTTGGCTTATGTATATGGTTGTAATGTTATTATTTTCACAGACTATAAATGATTTTGGTAGATCATCTGATACATTGACAACTCTATTTTCTATTTGGGCATTCTTTAAATAGTCTTTTGTTATTTTACCAATAGTTGTTTTATCCAAATCAAAGATCGCAACTATGGTTTTGTCGTCAACAACAATATCGCGTCCTAGATGTAAATACAATTAAGATATTCTCCCTTTTTCTATTTTGAACTTTTTACCATTTGTTAATCTTAAAACAGTTGAAGGTTCACAACATGTAATAAATACTTGAAAACCTTTTATTGAATTTAATATGTAATCTTGCCTTCTATTATCTAATTCACTCATAACATCATCAAGAAGTACAATTGGCTTTTCGCCTATCGATGATGTTAATATCTCGGCCTCTGCAAGCTTTAAGGCTAAAACACATGATCTTTGTTGTCCCTGAGATGCATAATTTCTAGACGATTTTTCATTTATATCTATGTTTATATCATCTCTATGTGGACCTATTGTGGTAAAACCTAATTTTAAATCCAACTTTCGATTCTTTTCAAATTCTTCTAGCAGATATGATTCTATTATATCAGACTTTGTTGATGATATAAAAGGCGTTTTATAATATATATCAAATTTTTCTTTACCATCAGAAATACCAGAGTATATTCTCTGAGACGATTTTTTTAACTTTCCTATGTATTTTATCCTTTGAGATATTATTAAAGAACCATATTTTGAAAGTTTAGAATCCCATATATCTAGTGTATCTATAAGTTCTGGATGATATTTAATATCTTTGATTAGTGTATTTCTTTGTAAAAGTGTATGATTATATTTTAATAAAAGTGGAGCATAAGAAGGTTTTATTTGACATATAGCTGCATCTATAAATTTTCTTCTTAAATTTGGACCGTCTTTTATAAGAGATAAATGAACTGGAGAAAACACTACAGAACAAAAACTTCCAATAAGTGATGATGCAGTATTTTTTTTAACATTGTTTAAAATTGCATATCTTTTATTATTTTCTATCTTTATTGTAGCCTTTTGATCTCTATCTTTTGAAAAAAAATCCATTTCTAATTCAGATTTGTTTGTATCAAAATTTATTAACTCACGGTCTTTCGATCCTCTAAAGGATCTTCCTCCGGTAAAAAGCCATATTGACTCTAGGATATTAGTTTTTCCTTGAGCGTTATCTCCATAAAGAATATTAACATTTTTATCAGGATATATTATACCATCTTTTAAATTACGATAATTATCAAATTTTAGCCGGTTTATTTTCACCTCGGCACACCTCGTAAATTATTCCATTAAATTCAACAATGTCACCATTGTATAATTTTTTCCCTCGCATTGTACATGTTTCTCCGTTAACCTTTACTAGACTATCTTTTACTACTATTTTGGCCTGGCCTCCAGTTATAACTGCTCCTGAAAATTTTAGTAATGAGTCTAACTTTATAAACTCCGAATCTATATAAACTTTCTCTTTACACATAAAAGTACCTCTAAATTTATTCTAATTTTAAACGTACAGGTAATACCAAGAATAAGAAACTTTCACCGTCTTTTGGAAGAATTTTTATAGGACTCAGTGAACCGCTTAGTTCAACTGATACTTCATCTGATTCTGTATTCTTTAGTGCATCCAGCATATATCTATTATTAAATCCTATCTCTAGATCTGGACCTTCTATTGGAGCATCTATTTCATCGCTCGCTTTTCCCATGACCGTTGAACAGGAGAGTTTGATTTGATTATCTGATAATATGCATCTAATTGGAGATTTTATTCTGTCTGTTATTAATAGAGATAATCGATCTATGCTATCTATGAGGTTTCTTGTTTTTACTATTAATTTTGTATCACTATTAGATGGAATTGCTGAGTTATAATCTAGAAATTCTCCTTCTAAAAGCCTTGATATTACTCTATATGTGTCAAAAGTGAATATAATATGGCGTTTGCCTACTGAAATTGTTATGTCTTCATCAGAATCAGGTATTAGTTTTAGAAGTTCATTTAATGTTTTTCCTGGTACTACAAAGTTTAATTCTTCTGTTGTTTTTATGTTTTCTGTTCTCATTGCTAACCTATATCCATCTACTGATATTAATTTTATTTTGTCTTTTGAAATATCAAATAGTGTTCCCGTATGGATTGGTTTTGAGTCATTATCAGAAATTGCGAAAAGGGTTTGTCTTACCATGCCTTTTAGCAATTGACCAGATAAATTTAGATCTGATGTTTCTGACACTGTAGGCATTTCAGGAAATTCTTCTGCTGGTATTCCCACTATTGAAAATTCGCTTTGTCCACTTGTTATGTTGGTTATGTTTTTTTCATCTGTTTTTATTGTTATTTCGTCTTCTGGTGATTTTCTTATTATCTCTGCAAATAGTTTTGCATTTAGTATTATTTTTCCTGGTGTTATAGTTTTTACTGGTATTTTTGTTGTGATTCCTAGTTCTAAGTTGTATCCTATTAATTCTAGTTCTTGATCTGTTGCATTTATGAGTATACCTTCCAATGCTGGCATAGTTGACTTTGTTGATACCGATCTTTGAACATTTATTACTGAATCAACAAGTTTTTGACGGTTGCATGTAAATTTCATAGAATCATCCTCTTTTTTATAATTTAATGATTATATTATATATAAATTATAGTATTAGTAGTAGGGGCTGTTTAAAAGTTGAAAATGCGTTTGGTTTCGATAGGAAATAGTTTTAAACAGTTTTGGTTGTTGTTGGTTAATTGTTGTTAATATGTTGATAATATTTTATGATGTTATGTTTCAACTTTTATGTTGAAATGTTATTGTTGAATGTTTAAAATAAGTTGAAAATAAAAAGGGATAAAAAAATCGTTTTTAACAGTATTGTTAAAAACTTTTAACAAAATATATTTGTTATCTATCTCTTATATTTTTTATTATATCTTCTATTACACTCTTATTTTTTTTATTGTTTTCCATGCTTTTTTCTACTTGTTGTATTGCATATACTACTGTTGAATGATCTCTTCCACCAAATTCTTCGCCTATATTACTCATAGACATTTGTGTTACATCTCTTACAACATACATTGCTATTTGCCTTGCATTTGATATAGTGGCTGATCTTTTAGTTGATCTTATATCATCTGAAGCTACACCAAATGTCCTTGATACTTCTTCTATAATTTTCTCTACAGTTAATGGTTGCGGTTGATCATTATTTAGTATATCCGATATAGCAAATTGTGCTGTGGGAATCGAGATACTATCACCTCTTAACAGATGCATCGCTTTTATTTTTTTTACTGTTCCTTCTAGTTGCCTGATATTTGTTTTTAATCTTGTTGTTATGTATTCGCATACATCATCTGGTATTTCTATATTTAGTAGTTCTGCTTTTCTTTTTACTATGGCTATTCTTGTTTCAAAGTCTGGTGGCTGAATGTCTGCTATTAATCCCCATTCAAATCGTGTTCTTAGTCTATCTTCTAGTGTTTGTATCTCTTTTGGAGGTCTATCTGATGTTAATACTATTTGCTTTTTTGATTCGTATAGTGAATTGAAGGTATGAAAAAATTCTTCTTGAGTTGAATCTTTTCCTGCTATAAATTGGATATCGTCAACTAGTAAAATATCTGGTTTTCTATATTTATCCCTGAATTCACTTGTTTTATTCTTTTTTATGGATTCGATTAGTTCGTTTGTAAAATCGTCACCTTTTATATAGAGAGTTTTCATCTCTGGTCGATTTTTTTTAATATCATTACATATTGCATAAAGTAAGTGAGTTTTTCCTAGCCCTGAATTTCCATATATGAATAATGGATTGTATGCTCCTGCTGGATTTGATGCTACTGCAAGTGATGCCGCATGAGCAAATTTATTTGAAGATCCTATTATATATGTATCGAATGTAAATTCGTATTCTGAGTCTAATGAGTTAGTATTATTTTGTTTTTTATTTTCTTCTTTGTTTTCATCTGGAACTGTGAAACAAATATTTATTCCTGCGCCAAAAACTTCATTAAATGCATTATTTAGTAATTGCATATAACATCTTTTTAATGTTTGACGATGAAAATCATTTGGTACCATTAGTATTGCGTTGCCTTCATCAAAGTCCAGTTTTACAGGTTTTATTTTACTTATCCATAGTTGATAAGCTACATTCGTTATTTGTGTTTTACAATATTCACATATGAGATCCCAGGCCTCATTGAAAGATTCCATATATTTTTACCTCCAGAGATTTTAAATAATTATATTCCAAAATCGTGTTTTTACAAAATTCGATAAATACCTTATAATTCTATCATATTAGAAAACTATTTTCAATTGAAAATTAACATTTCAACAGGTTTTCAACGTACATTTAGAATATTTCTCTATATATACAGTAAAAAAACATATTTTTTTGCTCTATATACGACAAATTTTATAAAAATAATTTTATAAGTTTGTTTTAAAATATTAAAGTCTTTGCAAATTTGATATTGACATATGTGTTGTGTTTAATATATAATATTTAAAGTAATATAGCAATGGTTTCTATTTTTTTGTGTAAAGGAATTATTTGCTGTAATTTTGTTTTTCATTTTTAATAAGATTAACCGTATGGCCAGTGGGGTTTGCTCTTTATTGTTGCATTTTATTTTAGTGTAATATTTGTATTGAGAAATAATCGCGTTTTTTTGTATGTGGTTATTGGCTAATTGTGTAGGTTTTAGGCTCGAAAGGAGGGGGTTTTATATGCTAAGAACATATCAACCTAAAAAGCTTCATAGAAAAAAAGAGCACGGGTTTAGAAAGAGAATGTCTGATCGTAATGGACGTAAAGTGTTGGCTCGCCGTAGAGCTAAAGGAAGAAAACGTCTTTCTTACTAAATTTATGGCCACTTTTTTGTGGCCTTTATTTTTATAAATCATGTGATTTTTGATTTAGGAAGGTTTTTATGGACGAAATTGTGACTTTAAAGAAAAACAAAGAATTTAAACGGATTTATTTTAGAGGTAAATCGTGTGTTTCATCAGTTATTGTCACTTATGCTATAAAAAACAGAAAAAATATTACTAGAGTGGGGATTACTACTAGCAAAAAGGTTGGTAATGCTGTTACTAGAAATAGAGCTAGAAGAGTAATTTTAGCTGCGTATAGAGAATTACTACCTGATGTAAAGAGTGGATTTGATATTGTTTTTGTTGCAAGAGCTAGAACACCACTTGTTAAAACTCAAAATATTTTAAATTATATGAAAAAACATTTGGAAAAGTTAAATGTAGTTTAATATTTTATGATTACATATTTTATGTACAATATGTAGTTTGACTTATAGGTTAAAAAATGAAAAGATTTATTATTTATTTGATTAAATTTTATCAAAGAAAAATATCTGTTAATACTCGTCCTAGATGCAGATTTATTCCAACTTGTTCAGCTTATACTATTACTGCGATAGAACGTTTTGGAATTTTTAAAGGTTTAATATTATCAATTTTTAGGATATTAAGATGTAATCCATTTTGCAAATGCGGATATGATCCTGTTCCTGAAAAGAGAAAAAAATAAAATGATATATAAAAATGAATTTATTTTATGGAGGATTATCTAGTTTTATGGCCATTTTTAATTATATAGGTTATTTTTTGGGATACATATTATGGTTCTTTTTTGATTTATTAAATAATTTTGGTTTAGCTATTATATTATTTTCTATAACCGTTAGATTATTGTTATTTCCGCTTACAATTAAGCAACAAAAGTCATCTGTTGCTAATATGAGGCTTTCGAAAAAACAAAAAGAGTTACAAAAAAAGTATGGAAATGATAGACAGAAGTATAATGAAGAATTTATGAAAATGCAGCAAGAAGAAGGAATTAATCCAATGGGTGGATGCTTAACAATGTTTGCGCCTATGCTGTTATTGCTTGGTGTTTACTATTCTGTTATACGTCCATTGCAAAATACACTTCATATTGCAGTTGACAAGGTTGGTTCTGCGGTTAGCGTGCTTAATACTATTCCAGTTGTTGGTGATTCGTTTAGCTCTTTTTATGGAGAAATTGAAATTATAAGACTTTTTCCGTATATCAAAAATCAGCTTACGATGTTTTCTCCAAGTGAAATAGCTGATATATCAGAATTTAGTCATGGATTTAACTTTTTAGGACTTGATTTGCTGGCTACTCCTAGTGCTAGTCCTTTTTCATCTATGTTATGGATTATTCCGGCTTTATGTTTTTTGAGTTCTACTATTACAACATTTTTTACGCAAAGAATTCAAAAAAATCCTGCAATGCAGGGTCAAGGTTGTATGAATATATCTATGTATATTGTGCCTTTATTTAGTGTTTGGATTGCGTATACTGTTCCTGCAGCTGTTGGATTCTATTGGATAGTATCTACTTTAGTTACTTTTGTTCAAACACTTATTACAAATCACTTTTATAATGTGTTTACTATTAATGCAAAGGATGAGGCTCAAAGGGTTGAAATGCTAAAGGTTAAAGAAAGTAGTGAGTTGCAATCTTTTGATCCATCTAGATATAAAGAGAGCGAATTTATAAATTTAAGTAAAGAAAATATAGTTAAGAAAAACAAAAAAAAGAAATAAATGTTATGGATAGAGTCTGAGTATTGAATAGGAAGACCCTTTAATATTTCGGAGGTGTAAAAAAATTGAGAAGAGAAGCTATAGGAAGAGCAGAGACTGTATTATTAGCGCAAGAAGAGGCTTGCAAGGCCTTAGGTGTTCAAACACATGAGGCAGAATTTGAAATTTTACAAATGCCTGTTAAAAAAACTTTTGGATTGTTTGGAGGAAAGTTAGCTGAGGTTAAGGCTTTTATATCTAATGATCCTAAAGTTATTTCTGAAAAGTATATTAGGTCGATTTTGGATCATATGAATATAACTTCGTATGATATTGAAAAAGTTGAAAAAGATGATGGAATTGAATTTAATATTATTGGAGATAATGTGGGTGGTATTATAGGTCGCAGAGGCGAAGTTTTAGATGCTATTCAATATTTATCTTGTCTTGTGGCTAATAATTATCAAGATGGTGATTCTTATTATAAAGTAAATGTAAATATTGGAGATTATAGAGAAAAAAGAAAGAAAACACTTGAATCTTTAGGTACTAGGATGGCAAAAAAATCTTTGAAATATAGAAAAAATTTCTCCTTGGAACCTATGAACCCTTATGAAAGAAGAATAATTCATACTTCTGTTCAAAATATAGATGGTGTTACTTCTTGGTCTGTTGGTGAGGATTTAGATAGACATGTCGTTATAGGAATGAACAAAAATGACAAAGTTTTTAGAAAAAATAAAAATAATTACCATAAGAATAATTATAAGAAATTTTCTGATAAAGGAAATCATCCAAATAATATAGATGGTGCACCTTTATATGGAAAAATAAATTAAATTTATTATAGTTTCAATTAGGGCGATTCTTATGAATCGTCTTTTTGTTGTTGATATTAAAATTTAGACTTTTTTATCTTAAGGGGAAAGATTAATAATGAATACAATAACTGCAATAGCTACAGCTAAAGGATCTGCCGGAATAGGTGTTATTAGGATATCTGGAGAAAAAGCTAAGTTAATTGCCGATAAGGTATTTAAACCTGTTAGTGGATGTAGTTTACTCGATGTCCCTGGTTACAATGCAAGGTTTGGAAAAATTGTGGATGGTTTGGATGAAATAGATGAGGGGATAGCTCTAGTATTTAATTCTCCTAATAGTTATACTGGCGAAGATGTGGTTGAGATTTCTTGTCATGGTGGTATGTATATCACAAAACGAACTCTTAGAGCGATACTTAATGCTGGTGCTTCTTTAGCAGAACCAGGAGAATTTACTAAAAGAGCTTTTTTAAATGGAAAAATTAGTTTGACTCAAGCTGAGTCGGTTATGGATATTATTAGTGCTAAGGGTAAACAATCAGCGAGATCTGCTCTTTCTAATATGGAGGGAGCTTTATATAAAAAAATAAGAAGTATAAATGATCAACTTATTAATATGGCATCTCACCTTTCTGCTTGGGCAGATTATCCTGAGGAAGATATTCCTTTAGTAGAAAGAGATAATATTTTAGACATTCTAAATAATTCTTCTGATGAGTTGAAATTTTTATTATCAAATTATGATGCAGGTTTGGCTATAAAAGAAGGTATTGATACCGTGATAGTTGGTAAGCCTAATGTTGGTAAATCAACATTAATGAATCTAATTTCTGGTTATGAAAAATCTATTGTTACTGATATACCTGGAACAACACGTGATATAGTAGAAGAAACTGTGTTTTTAGGCGATATTATGCTTAATCTTTCTGATACAGCTGGTCTTAGAAATACTTTAGATCCGGTTGAAAGTATAGGAGTGAATAAGGCTAAAAATAAATTGAAAACTTCTAGGATTATTTTAGCTATATTTGATGCATCAAAACCATTAACTGATGAAGATCAGTCTCTTTTAGAGGATATTAAAGATTTACCTTGTATTGCTATTATCAATAAAACAGATTTAGATAATAATCTGAATTGCGATTATATTAAAAAGTTTATTAATCGAGTTGTTTTTATCTCTGCTAAAATGGGTAGAGGCGTTGATATTTTGAGTAGAGAAATATCGGAACTTATTGGTGTAAATAAAATAGATGTTAATGATGCTATAATTGCTAATGAGCGCCAATATGTAGCTGCTAAAAAATCTTTGTCTTTTATAAACGAGGCTATAGATTCTTTAAAGTTAGGCATTACTTTAGATGCTATTACTGTTTTGATTGAGTCATCAATACAAGAGTTATTAGAATTAACTGGAGAGAAAGTTAGTGATGCTGTTATAGATAAAGTTTTTTCTCAGTTTTGTGTTGGAAAGTAATTTGTTTTGGAGTGAATTGAATTTTGAAATATAATGCAGGTAATTATGATGTTGTTGTTATTGGAGCAGGCCATGCTGGAATTGAAGCTGCTTTAGCTTCTTCAAGACTTGGTTGTAAAACTGCTGTATTTACAATAAATATGGATTCAGTTGGCAATTGTCCATGTAATCCTTCTATTGGTGGTACTGCTAAGGGTCATTTAGTTAGAGAAATTGATGCTCTTGGTGGTGAAATGGGTAAAACCGCTGATGAATGCTTATTGCAAAGTAGAATGCTTAATAGAGGTAAAGGACCAGCTGTCCACTCTTTAAGAGCACAGATAGATAGAAGAAAATATAGTGATACCATGAAACATAAATTGGAACTTCAAAAAAATCTTGATCTTAGGCAAGCTGAAATAGTAGATATTGTAAAAAATGAAGATGATTCTTGGAATGTTGTTACAATGATGGGTGCGATTTATAAATCTAAAACGGTAATTATTGCAACTGGTACTTATCTTGGTGGAAAAATATTTATTGGGGATGTTTCGTATGTTGGTGGACCTGATGGTATGTTTGCTGCAACTAAACTTGGTGAAAGTTTAAGAAAGTTAGGATTAAAAATTAGAAGATTTAAAACTGGTACTCCTGCTAGAGTCTTAAAACAAAGTATAAATTTTGATGAGCTTGAAATACAAAATGGTGATGAACCAATTGTCCCTTTTTCTTATGATACTAAAAATAAATTAGAAAATAAAATATCTTGTTATATTACATATACAAATGAAAAAACTAAAGAAGTTATTTTAGAAAATATTCATAGATCACCTATATATGGCGGTGTTATTGAAGGTGTTGGGCCTAGATATTGTCCTAGTATTGAAGATAAGATAGTTAGATTTAAAGACAAAAAAAGGCATCAATTATTTATTGAACCATGTGGTATTAATACTGAGGAGATGTATCTTCAAGGAATGTCATCGTCTTTGCCTGAAGATGTGCAAATTGATTTTTATAAAACTATAAAAGGATTAGAAAATGTTTTGATTATGAGGCCTGCTTATGCTATTGAATATGATTGTGTTGATCCTATACAAATGAATTCAACTCTTGAGTTTATAAATTATGATGGACTTTTTGGTGCGGGACAATTTAATGGTAGTTCTGGATATGAAGAAGCTGCCGCACAAGGTCTTATTTGTGGAATAAATGCAGCTTTGAAAATAAAAGGAGAAGATCAGCTAGTTTTGGATCGTGCAAGCTCTTATATTGGAACACTGATTGATGATTTAGTTACAAAAGGTGTTACGGATCCTTATAGAATGATGACGTCTAGGTCTGAGTACAGATTAGTTCTACGTCAAGACAATGCAGATGAAAGATTAACTCCTATAGGAAGAAAAATAGGTCTTATAAATGACAAAAGGTGGGAAGAATTTTTATCAAAAGAAAAACAAAAGAAAAATGAAATAGAGAGGGTTAAAAAAGTAGTTATTCCTCCTAGCGATGAAGTGAATGATATATTAGTTTCACGTGAAACATCTCCATTAACTACAGGTATTCGTATGATAGAACTTTTAAAAAGACCTCAAATTTCTTATAGTGATTTAAAGGATATTGATGTTACAAGGCCTAATATAGATCCAATTATTTTTGAACAAGTTGAAATAGAAATAAAGTATGAAGGTTATATAAAAAGACAAAAGTCTCAAATAGATGATATGAGAAGATTAGAAGTAAAAAAATTACCTAAGGATATTGATTATAATAAAATTGTTGGACTAAGATTAGAGGCAATAGAAAAATTGAGTAGTATAAGACCTATTAATATAGGACAAGCATCTAGGATTTCTGGAGTTAGTCCTGCCGATATATCTGTATTACTTATATATCTTGCTCAACATAGGGGGAAGGTTGATGTTTAATGAAGCAATATTTCTTTTGAAAGATGAGCTTAGAAAATATAATATTGAATTAAATAATATTATGCTAAACAAATTTCAAATTTATTTAGATATGATAATAGAATGGAATAAGAAAATAAATTTAACTGCAATTACAGACCCTAAAGAAATATCTATAAAACATTTTCTTGATAGTTGTGTAGTTATTGATGCTGTAAATTTAAAAAATGATGATAAGATTATTGATATAGGAACAGGTGCTGGTTTTCCTGGTATACCTTTAAAAATTTTAAAAAATAGTATAGATTTAACTTTGTTAGATAGTTTAAACAAAAGACTGTTATTTTTAGAAAAAGTAAAGAAAAATATCAATATTGATGCTACAATTTTGCATGCAAGGGCAGAAGAGCTTTCAAAAAAATCTGAATTTAGAGAAACGTTTGATATTTCTATATCAAGAGCAGTTTCATCTTTAAATATATTATCTGAATATTGTTTACCATATGTTAAAATTGGTGGATTATTTATAGCAATGAAAGGACCAAAAGCTGATATTGAAATAGAAGAAGCAAATAAAGCTATTGAGTTATTGGGTGGTAGAATAAAAGATGTAAAGGATTATAATTTGCTGGGAGACAATAAAAGAAAAGTTATTATAATAGAAAAAATAAATTCTACTCCTGAGAATTATCCTAGACATGGTTCAAAAATATCAAAAAAACCTTTATAGTTAAAATTTCTACAATAAATTATTAAAAAGCACATACAAGAATGGACAAACATTGCCTTTTATCTATGATATAATCTTTACATAAAGATGTGAAAAAACTTGGAGGTGCTTTTGATATGATTTTTCCATCAAACAATGAAAATAAGGTTAAATATATAGATTCAAAAAAGATTCTACCAAACAGAGCACAGCCTAGAACAGAGTTTAAAGATGAAGAAATATTAGAATTAGCCGAAAGTATAAAAGAAAATGGTCTTTTGCAGCCCGTATCTGTAAGAAAATTATCTCAAAATCGATATGAGCTTATCTCTGGAGAAAGAAGACTTAGAGCTTTTAACCTTTTACATATAAGCAAAATTCCGTGCATTATACTTAACTGTGATGAAAATCAATCATCTATTTTTGCTTTAATAGAAAATCTTCAAAGAAGCGATTTGAATACTTTTGAAGAATCTGAAGCAATATATAAATTGATGAAAAAATTAGATATAACGCAAGAGGAAATTGCTAAAAAGTTAGGAAAAAAACAATCCACGATTGCTAATAAACTTAGAATATTAAAGTTACCTCAAGAAGAAAGAAAGCAAATAATAGAAAATAATTTAACTGAAAGACATGCAAGAGCATTATTAAAATTAAAAGAAAAAAAAGATAGAATGAAAGTCTTGAACTATATAATAAAAAATCAATTAAATGTTCAGCAATCAGAAAATTTTATAGATTCATTTATAAATAACAAAAAAAGTATTAAGGCTGAGTCGCAAAGAAAAGTAATAATTAAAGATGTTAGAATATTTGTAAATACAATAGATAAGGCTATAAATACGATGAAGTCTTCTGGAATAAAGGCTTTAACAAAAAAAAATGAGACAGATGAATATCTTGAATATACAGTTAGAATTCCTAAGGAGAGTGCTGTTAGGAATGTTATTAGAGCTTGGCCTAATAAAAAAGGACAGCCTCAAATGGACAATAATATTCTAAAACCAGTTGTATCTAATTTGAAGGATATTGTCTAATTAAAATTGCTTACAAGTTTTTATTTTACCCCTTTCACTTATCCCTTTTTATAGAGGTTGAATCATTATTTCTATGTGAAGTTTTGATTCAACCTCAACTTTTTTGTGTTTTTATAATAATAATTATTTTTTAAAGATAATGGTTTTTAATTTTAGCATAAATGTTTCACGTGAAACCACTTTTATTTATTCACCGTTAGTGTTATAATTAAAACTATAGTATTAAAATTAAGATTAAAAGAAAAGGGGGGAAATGTTTTGGCAAAAATTATATCAATTGCTAATCAAAAAGGTGGAGTAGGAAAAACTACAACAGCAGTTAATTTATCTGCCTCACTCGGAATGTTAGGAAAAAAGACTTTGTTGATAGATATAGATCCACAAGGTAACACTACTAGTGGAGTTGGAATAAATAAAAGAGAAATAGAAACATCTTCGTATGATATCATAATTGGCAATTCAGATGCAAAAGAAGCTATTATAAAAACAGAATTTAAAAATCTTGATATTATTGTATCTAGCATAGACTTAGCTGCTGCAGAACTAGAAATGGTAGATTTAAAACATAGAGAATCTAGATTAAAGGATGCAATTTCACCATTAAGGGGAGACTATGATTTTATTATTGTAGATTGTCCACCATCACTAGGTTTAATTACAACAAATGCATTATGTTTAAGTGATAGTATATTGGTTCCGATACAAAGTGAGTACTATGCATTAGAGGGACTTTCTCAACTTATGAATACTGTTAGAATAATTAAAAGACAATATAATAATAAACTTGATTTAGAGGGCGTTTTACTTACAATGTATGATGGCAGACTTAATTTAACTCAACAAGTTGTAAGAGAAGTAAAGAGGTATTTTCCTAAAAAGGTTTTTAATACGGTGATTCCAAGAGGAGTTAGATTATCAGAAGCGCCTAGTTTTGGAAAACCGATATTGTATTTTGATAAAGCTTCAAAGGGAGCAGATGCTTATAATGATTTAGCAAAAGAGATTATAAAAAAGAATAAATAGGAGGTGTAAGTAATGGCTGCAAGAAAGGGAGGATTAGGTAAAGGTTTAGATGCTATTTTTATAGATAATGAGATTGAGAATAAAGGAGACATAATAAAATTAAAAGTCTCAGAAATAGAGCCCAACAGGAATCAACCTAGAAAGGATTTCGATGAAGAATCGCTAGCTGAACTAGCAGATTCAATATCTCAACATGGTGTACTTCAACCATTGTTAGTAAGACCTATTTCGGATGGTGGGTATCAGATAGTTGCAGGAGAACGAAGATGGAGAGCCTGCAGAATGGCAGGAATATCAGAAGTTCCGGTTGTTATAAAAGAATTATCTGATGTTCAAGTGATGGAATTAGCATTAATAGAAAACCTTCAAAGAGAAGATCTTTCTGTGGTGGAAGAAGCAGAGGGATACAAAACTTTGATGGATAAATATAATTTTACTCAAGAGGAAATTTCAAAATCTGTAGGAAAGTCCAGACCAAGCATAACTAATACATTGAGAATATTAAATCTTCCAAAATCAATAATTGAATTATTAAGAGAAGGAAGAATTTCAGCAGGACATGCAAGAGCTTTGTTATCATTTAAAAATGAAGAAGAAATGATGAAAGTAGTTCGTTTAATTATTTCTAAAGGATTATCGGTGAGGGATGTAGAAAAACTTGCAAAAAGTGTTTCAAAGTCTAATAAAAAGGAAAAGAAAACAGAAAAAAGAGGTTCGTTTTTTGATGAGGTTGAAATCGCTTTAAAGCAAAATCTGGGTAGAAGAGTGAAGGTTAACAATACATCAGGGTCAAAGGGCAGTATAACAGTAGAG